>CAZBCO010000338.1:0-3720 GCA_964490295.1 uncultured Planctomycetota bacterium | reverse complement strand
GGCGTGAGGGCCTCTCACGCCTCCGTGGCGTCATGGTGACAGGGGTGCCCCTTTTGTCCCTTCGGTGCGCTCTGCGGTGAATCCCCCAAACATTCCTTTCGGCTTCGCATTTGCTCTGAATGGGCCGGGGCGTTATAATGATAAACTGGGCCGGGGCGAGCGCCCGGCCCTCGATGAATCCCAGGGCCTTTGACGGACGGGCATGCCGATGGATAACTTCCGAACCGTGAGTGCTGTGTTGGTGGTGCTGTTGGCCTTCACCGGCCTGCAACTGGTCGCCAACTACGCGCTGCGCCGGGCGGTGCGCGAGGACGTGAAGCAGCAGGTCGCGGAGACGCAAAACACGCGGGCCGAGATGCTGGAGCACCACCGCCGCCTGAAGGAGGCCGCCGACTTGCTCGGCGGGTTGAACACGTCGCTGGACACGGTGCGCACCCGGATGGCCGCGTTGGAAACCACGTTGGGCACGCTGGGCAAGGCGGTGGAGGCCCTGGGGGCCAAGCTGCGCGAGGCGGCCGCCGATGCCGAAGGCGTGGACGCGAAGATCGAGGCCTCGGCGAAGCGGCTTCGGGATATCCAGGCCGCCGCCGGGACGCTGCAAGAGCAGGTCGGCCGCATCGGAGGCCTCGCCCGCGAGGCCGGCCTGGCCCAAGGCACGCTGAAGACGCTGCAGAAGCAAGTCGGCGAGGCCGAGGGCCGCGCCAAGTCGGCAGACGTCGATGCCCAACGGGCACTGACGCAGATCATCTCGCTCAAGACCGAGTTTGCGAACCATAAACGCTCGGTCGATGACTTGCGACTCGACGAGATGAAGCGCGGTGTCGAGACCCTGCAAAACGACCTGACTCGCCTGACACGGGCGGTGGACACGTTGCGTTTGAAAAACTGAACTTACCGGAGCCGTTGCATGATCAAGAGACACGTCACCGAGGTCCCCGCCGCCGAGGTCCCGGAGCCGGCGCAGGGCGTGACCATCCGCTGGTTGATCAACGAGGACAGCGGCGCCCCGACGTTTGCGATGCGCCATTTCGAGATCGCCCCCGGCGGACACACGCCGCTGCACGAGCACCCGTGGGAACACGAGGTCTTCATCCTCAGCGGCACGGGCGTGGCGGTGGGGGCCGAGGGCGAGATGCCCTTCCGCCCCGGCGATGCGATGTTTGTGCCCGGGGGGGAGCGACACCATTTCAAGAACACCGGCGACGAGCCGGTCGCGATGCTGTGCCTGGTGCCGCACGGCTCGGCCTGCTCGCCCAACGCCGGAAAATAGCTCTGCCCGGCCGGCGGAGGATGCGATATGACCCGTGGATTCTGGTTGATGATATGCCTGTCGGTGTCGGCGTCGGGCGTTGCCCAAGGGGCGAGCGCCCAGGAGCAGATCGGCAGCGCCGACGGCTTCTTCCTGCGGAATCAATTGGACTTCGCCGCCGAGGAATACGCCGCCTTCCTCAAAGACCACCCCGACCACGCCGAGGCCGCCCGGGCCGGCTTCCAGCTCGGCCAATGCCACTATCGACTCAAGGCATACGCCAAGGCGGCGGAAGCCCTGCGGCTGGCGCTGACCAAGAAGCCCGACGAGGCGTTGCAGGTCAAAATCTGGTATCGGCTGGGCGAATGTGAGGCGCACCTGGAGCGTTGGGCCGCCGCGGCCGCGGCCTACGGCCAACTGGTCGAGAAGGCCCCGAAGAACGCCCTGGCCCCCGCGGCACTCTCGGCCCGGGCCGAGGCGCTCTACAAGCAGAAGCAGTTCGCCCAAGCCGCCGCCGCCTGCGAGCAGCTCACCCGCGACTACGCCGACAGCCGATACGCCCCGGTCGCCTGGTACACGCTGGGCTGGGCGCGGTTCGAGCAGAAGGACTTCACCGGCGCGGCTCAGGCGTTCGAGACGGTGGTCTCGAAGTATCCGAAGGACGCGACCGCGGCGCAGTCGCAGCTTAAGCTGGGGGCATGCTGGTATGAGCTGAAGGAGTACCGCAAGGCCCTGGCCGCCTACGGGGCGGTGGTCGAGAACTACCCCGGCCAGTGGAGCGGCGAGGCGTTGATGGGGGCGGGCAGTTGCCAGTTTGCGCTGGAGCAATATGCCAAAGCCGCGGCGGCGTTCGAGCGCGCCGCGGCGGACCATCCCAAGTCGGCGGACGCTCCGCTGGCTCTGCTGAACGCGGCCAACGCGCACCTCGCGGGCGACGAGCCGGCGAAGGCCCTGGCGGCGACGGAGCGCTTTGATGCGGCTTACCCCAAGTCGCCCATCGCACCGAGGGTCCAAGCGGCGCGGGGCAGGGCGTTGCTACGTCTCAAGCGGCCCAAAGAGGCCGCCGGACAGTTCGACGCGGCCCTCCGCGCGGGCCTGCCCCAAACCGAGCAGGCCGCCGCCCATTACGGGCGGGGCGAAGCCCTGTTTCAGGCCGAACAGTTCAAGGAGGCGATGGCCGCCTATGCCCAGGTGACCACCGCCTTTGCCGAGCATGCCCTGGCCGAGGACGCCGCCTACGCGAGCATCTTCTGCCGCGACAAGCTGGGCGAGACCGGGGCAGCGGCAGAGGCTTGTGCCGCCTTCGAAAAGGCATACCCCAAGAGCCGCCTGATGGCCTCGGTCAAGCAGGTCGAGGGCGAATACCGCTATCGGCTGGAGGACTACGCCGCCGCCCGCGACGCCTGCGCCCGCTCGCTTGCGCTCGACCCGAAAGGCCCGCAGGCCGCCGACGCGGCCTACAAGCTGGCCTGGGCACACCGGCAACTCGGCGACCACGCCAAAGCCGAAGCGTCATTCCTCAAGCTGTCCGAGAGAACGCCCGACGGGCCGTTTACCGCGGAGGGGCTGTATATGGCGGGCGTGAGCGCCGCGGACGCCAAGCAGCCCGCCGACGCCGAGAAGCACCTGCGGGCCTGCGAAGCGAAGTTCCCCAAGTCGCCCTTCGCCGCCCAGGCCGCGTACCAGCTTGCTCTGCTGCGGTATCAGGCGTCAGATTTCAAGGCCGCCCGCGAGCGGTTCGAGCATTTCCTCAAGCAGTATCCCGCCGCCGACCTGGTGCCGCAGGCGCTGGTTTACGCCGGCGAGTCGGAGTTCCAGACCGAGCGGTTCGACCGCGCCCGATCCTACTATCAGCGGCAGCTCAAAGACTTCGCCGAGGCGGGCAAGCCCTGGGCGGACATCGCGGTGCATGGCCTGGCCTGGTGCGACCGCAAGGCGGGCAAACCGGCCGAGGCCGCCCAGGGGTTCGAGCGGGTCGCCGAGCAGTTCCCCGACAGCAAACTCGCCCCCGCCGCCCGGTTCTGGGCGGGCCGATGCCGCGAGGACAACCGGCAGTTTGACCGGGCCGTCGCCGCCTACACCGCCTTCCTCAAGGCCCACCCGCGCGACCCGCTGGCCGAGGAGGCCGCCTTCCGGCTGGGCACCGCGGCCTACGGGGCACGCGACTTCCGCGGCGCGGCGGAGCAGTATCGGGCGTTCATCGAGAAGCACCCCAAGTCGGCCTTCGCCGACAACGCCCTCTACGACCTGGCTTGGTGCCACAAGGAACTCAAACAGCCGAAGGACGCCCAGGCGACCTACGAGCGGCTGATCCGCGAGTACCCGGACAGCGACGTGCTGGCCCACGCCCGGTTTGAGCTGGGCAATCTGCTCTTCGATGCCAAGGACTATCCCGCCGCCGTAGCCCATTACCAGGCCGCCGCCAAGGCCAAGGTCGAGACCCTCAAGGACCGGATTCTCTACCGTTGGGG
>CAZBCO010000337.1:0-10178 GCA_964490295.1 uncultured Planctomycetota bacterium | reverse complement strand
CGAGGCGAGCGGGCCGGCGCTGGTCTGGGGCGTGATGCTGGTGATGCTGGGCAGTTTCTTCTGGGCGCTTTACACCATCCTCATCAAGCTGCTGGTACGGCGCGGCTCGCCCCTGGTGGCTTACACCTATCTGTGTACCGCGATGCTGGCGGCGTTCACCGGCTTGACCGCGGTGCATGGCGATTTCGGAGCACTGCTGCCGAGCGCAGAGATCGGCTGGGCACCGCTGGTGGTGGCCGTGGCCTCCGGCGCCGCCTGCGTCGGGGCCGCCCATGTGCTCTACTATTATGCCATCCGAACGCTGGGCACCACGGTGTGCGGCACCACGCTGCTGGCCAGCTCGTTCCTCACCCCGCTGCTGTCCGCCTGGTGGTTTGGCGAAACCTTCCGGCTGCTGCATATCATCGCGGCGACGGTGTTGATTGCCGGCGGGATGCTCACGCTCCAAGCCCGGCCCGATCTTCACCGACGGCTGGGACAACGCCCCGTGGCCCGGTAAACGCTCCCTCGCGAGGGAAAGCCCGCCTGGCCGGCCCTGCCCCCAAGCTTTCGGCATTCTCATAATGTTTCAAAAAAAACCTTGCCGTGAAGCGGTTAACGGTGCTAACATGACACTGTTTCGGGGGCAGGCGTCCTGCCCTGCCACTCACTTGCAGGAGGTCGCATGATGAATAAGTTAGGTGTCGCGTTGGTGGTCTTGGGTATCGTGGCCGTGTTGGTGGGATTGTTCCCGGGACTGGCCGGTGAAAAAGAACCGGCGGATGGCTTCGGGACCCAGCAGCAAGTCGCCGTGGCCATTGGCGCGGTCCTCGCCGTAATTGGCCTGGTGCTGGCCTGCAAGTGCCGCAAAAAGAGCTGCTGCGCCGCGAAGCCGGACGCAGACAACAGCGACGCCAGTGCCGGCCCGACCACCGGCTGACCGGTCGGCGTCCACATCGAAAAGCGATACGAACGGGGCCTGCTCCTCCGATGGGAGCAGGCCCCGTGTCGTTCCATAAGACGGCGTATATCACAGGAAAACCCCGCATACCCACGCACCCAATTGGGGGGCAAGCCCCCACCCCTAGGGGCCGATAAGTCAACATCACTTTCAATGCAACGCCTTCCTTCGGTGCGCCGCTGCAATACAAGCGTCCCCGCCCCATCCCGCTCCTGCGGGCCATCGCCCGCGCACCTAAAATGGGGGCAAGCATGGCCCACTGGGACACTCGGAGTCAACTGCGGCTCAGTGTTCTCTGCCCAAGGAGCTACTCCCCCGCTTCACGGAAGCTCAAGATTTACGCACCTCTCGCTCCAATCCCGCGCACCCAAAATGGGTGCGCGGGTGATCGATCAGCAAGCGGGGAATTGTGGCGGCGTGTATCTGGAAGTTGGCTATGGACACGATGCATCGACGGACGGCCCGAAGCCCTCCCGCAGCACCGTCGGCCGGATATGATGCTCCCGCCAGAACCCCGC
Organism: uncultured Planctomycetota bacterium; assembly: GCA_964490295.1. Taxonomy (GTDB): domain Bacteria; phylum Planctomycetota; class PUPC01; order PUPC01; family PUPC01; genus CAZBCO01. The sequence goes on along the minus strand of CAZBCO010000337.1, from coordinate 8,720 downwards.
AGCCGCCCCCGGCCCACCGCAAGATTGACCGCCGGCGTTGTTGCTCCGTATCGGCCATTCGCCGGCCAGTATAATACCGTTCGCCGCGCTCGTCCTGTGCCCTTCTCGCACCGCAGCCGCGAAGATGGCCGCACCCGGACAGATCAAGACGCCACTCGCCCCAATCCCGCGCACCCAAAATGGGTGCGCGAACGGGAGGCCGGTGAAATAAACACCGATCAGGCATTTCATTAGCAAGAGGGAGCACCCAACAAACAGCATCCCGCCGGATGAGCTTGGGGGAAGTTCCGCGCCCACCCTCCAACCCGATCACGTCAACCATCCGCGCACCCCAAGTGGGTGCAAGTGTGGCCCACCGGCCCCGACAAGTCCATATCGCCATCAACGCAACGCCTCGGAGCGCTGGCACAATACAAGCGTCCCCGCCCCATCCAGCTCCCATGTGCAACATCCGCGCACCCAATTGGGGTGCGCGGGCGCAGTAACGGGCTGATCGAATGGAGCAAAGTGATGGTTACGAGGCGCGGGTTAGCCCTGACGGGCGAGCTTGCGGAACAGTTGTCGGAGTTCGTTGTAAATCGGGCAGTCGGGGTTGGGACGGTAATATGTTCGATGCCGGTCGTCAAGTTTGGTCAGGATCCCCGCCTCGACCAGCCGCCACACACCTATATAGGAAGCCGGTATGGCCACGGGGGCACCTGAAGTCAACTCCGTGTTTAGTGTTTCCCTATCCGAGGCACTGCCCTCTGCATCGCGGAAGCCCCAAACTTTCGCATCCCGTGAGCAACGCCAGCGCACCCAAATTGGGGGCAAGTGTGTCCCCCGGGGCTGACAAGTCAACATCACTTTCAATGCAACGCCTCGCTTCGGAGCGCCACTGCAACACAATCGTCGCCGCCCCATCCCGCTCCCGCGTGCCGTCCGCGCACCCAAATTGGGTTCGCGGATGGGAGACCGGTGAACTGACCGCCGATGAGGCGTTTCATGGGCAAGAGCGCGGCCGACAAACAACACCCGCTGGATGAGCTTGGGGAAGTTCCGCGTCCCCCTCCAAGCCAACCACGTTAATCACTCGCGCACCCATTTTGGATGCAAGTATGGACCAAGAGCCCCCGGAGTCAACCCCGCGTTCAACGTTCAGAGTTTCTCTATCCGAGGCACCGCCCCCGCCTCGCGGATGCCCCGAACTTGCGTTCCCTGCGCGCAACGCCCGCGCACCCAAATTGGGTGCGCGGATGATCTATCAGCGGGCGGGGAATCGTGGCGGAGCGTGTCTGGTTGAAAGTTGGCTATGGACGCGATGCGTCGAAGGACGGCCCGAAGTCCTCCCGCAGCACCGCCCCGAAAAGCGCCGGCCGCCGGAAGTGATGCTCCCGGCAGACCCCGTAACCGCCACCCCTCTCCACCGCGAGATTGCCCGTCATTGTTTCTGATCCCTATCGACTATTCGCCGGTCATTATACCGTGCGCGGCGCGTTTTTCATGTAAGCCCCTTTTTTGTTACACAGCTGCGACGAGAATCAGGATCGGCAGGACGGAACTATTCCGTTAGCCAAACTCCGCGCACCCAATTTGGGGGCAAGTACGTCCTCCGGGGCGCCGATAAGTCAATATCACTTTCAATGCAACGCCTCTCTTCGAAGCGCCGGCACAATACGGGCGTTGATCTCCCCATTCCATCCCGCTCCCGCGCCCCTCTTCCCGCGCACCCATTTGGGGTGCAAGTGTGGACCAAGAGCCCCCGGAGTCAAACCCGCGTTCAGCGTTCAGAGTTTCTCTATCCGAAGCGCCGCCTCCGTCTCGCGGAAGCCCCGAACTTGCGTTCCCTGCGCGCAACGCCCGCGCACCCATTTGGGGTGCGCGTGTGGGAGACCGGTAAACTGACCGCCGATGAGGCGTTTCATGGGCAAGAGGAAGCACCCGACAAACAGCTCCCCGCCGGATGAGCTTGGGGAAGTTCCGCGTCGCCCTCCAAGCCAACCACGTTAATCACTCGCGCACCCATTTTGGGTGCAAGTGTGGACCAAGAGTCCCCGGAGTCAACCCCGGGTTCAGTGTTCAGAGTTTCTCTATCCGAGGCGCCGCCTCCGTCTCGCGGAAGCCCCGAACTTGCGTTCCTTGCGCGCAACGCCCGCGCACCTATTTTGGGTGCGCGTGTGGGAGACCGGTAAACTGACCGCCGATAAGACATTTCATGGGCAAGAGCGCGACCGACAAACAGCATCCCGCCGGATGAGCTGGGGGAAGTTCCGCATCCCCCTCCAAGCCAAACCACGTCAATCACTCGCGCAACCGATTTGGGTGCGCGGACGGGAGACCGGTAAAATGATTGCCGATGAGGCGTCTCATGGGCAAGAGGCGCCCGAAAAACAGCACCCTGCCGGATGAGCTGGATGAATTTCGCGTCCCCCTCCCACCGCGACCACGTTAATCACTCGCGCACCTATTTTGGGTGCGCGGAAGCGCTGACGGGCTGGTCGGATGGAGAAGGGGGAGCGGTCACGGGATGCGGGCTAACCCTTTCATCGGACGAGTAATCGGTACCTTGCGACGCGGCACGACCTGCGGCCGTCCGCCTGGCAGCGACGGTTTCATTAGCAAGGTCGAAGTGATTGTAGGCCGGAGGCTGCAACCCCTCCTCGGCGGCACCGGGGCTGACGAGCCGATCTCGGCTCTTTGAACCAACCGCCGGCATTCTGAGGGGAAAGCCTCGAACCGCACACGGGGAGCATGGTCCCCGTACAGTCGGCTCCGGGTGTGATGTCTTGGCGGGTACCGCCGCGGGGGGCGGGGGCTAACCGAGCTTGGCGGCGAGGACCTTGAGCAGGCGCTCGTTGTCCACCGGCTTCTGGAAGACACCGGAGAGGCCGAGGGAGTTGTAGTCGGCCTCCATGTTCAGGTCGTCGCCCACCGAGCTGAGCATGAAGATGGGGGCGGCGTTGCCGATCATCTTCAGCTCCTTGACCATGCTGGTGCCGGCGTCCACCTCTTCCATCATCAGGTCCACGATGACGGCGTCGGGGCAGTTCTCCTTGTAGGCCTTAAGCCCCTGTTGGGCGCTGCCGGCGGTGACCACCACGTAGTCGTGGGCTTCGAGAACGGTTTTGAGGGCTTCGAGGATGTCGGGGTCGTCATCCACACACAGGATTACGTGCTTGCCGTCTTTCATCGTTATTCCTCACTGGTTGTCGTCTGCCGGTCTCGCCGGGGAGGCCCCTTCGGGCCGGACTTCCCGGAACCGGCCGTTACGAATCGCCGCCTCGAGATACTCTACTGCCGCGTCGAGGTTGGCCCGGGCGCCGTCGGAGAGGCGCTCGCCAAACTCGTTGAACGCATAGCCTCGGATGCCCATCAGGTAGGCCCTCGGCTCCGCGTGAAACAGGTCGCGGGCCAGGGCCAGCACGGCCTGCGGTTCGACGCTGTGCGAGCTGAAGCTCATCGCGTCGGCCGCGGGCTGGATGTGTGCCAGCCAGAAAGGCTCCGGCCCGGCGACATCGGCGTCGGCGAAGACCACCACGTCGGCCTGGGCCACGTCGGCGGCGTCTTCGACGGTGAGCTGATAGTCGGCCTCGACCGTCACGCCGGGCAGGTTTCGGGTTTCAATGATCCGGGCCAGCTCCGGCCCCAAGCCGTCATCCAGCCGTCCGGGGTTGCCGAACCCGATCAGCAGCACACGGCCCACGGTCTCTGCGTCGTCGCCCATCGGGTTACTTGGTCCGCCGGGCCACGACCTGTCCGTCGGCGCCGATCAGCTCCACGATGAGGGGCATCTTGCCCATCGCGTGGGTGGCGCAGGAGAGACAGGGGTCGTAGGCTCGGATGGCGACTTCGACACGGTTCAACAGCCCTTCGGTAATCTCCGGCGCTCCGGAGATGAAGTCGGCGGCGACCTTCTGGACGGCCCGGTTCATCGGCTCGTTGTTGCTGGTGGTCGAGACGATGAGGTTGGCCATCGTCACCTGGTCTTTGTCGTTGACTCGGTAATGGTGGAAGAGGGTGCCGCGCGGGGCCTCGACAATGGCCACGGCCTCGCCGCGTCGCTCGCCCTTGAGCACCAGGTCGGTGCCCTGCAAATCGGAGTCGTGGAGCAGCTCCTGAATCTTTTCGCAGGCGTGCAGGGTTTCGATCATCCGTGCCCAGTGGTAGGCCATGGTGATGTTGTTGGGTTTGCCGTCGGTGAGGGCCATGAACTCCTGGCGGGCGGCCTCGGCTTCGGGCGTGTCGATGAAGTCGCAGGTGTTGATGCGGGCCAGCGGCCCGACGCGGTACCACCCGGTCTCCGGGTCGAGGGCCTTGAGGAACGGGAACTTCATGTAGGACCAGTCGCGCACCTCTTCGGCGATGACCTTGTGGTAGTCCTGCGGGGGGACCTGGTCGATGATCTTGTTGCCGTCCTTGTCGATGGCCCGCAGGTTGCCGTGGTAGAGGTCGAGGCAGCCGTCCTCGCGGACGATGGACAGGTGGTTGGAGTCGAAGGAGCCGAACGGGGCCAGCTCTTCGAGGTGTTCGACGGTGTAGTCCTTGGCGATCTTGAGGGCGCCGCGGCTCCACTCCATCATCTGGTCGATGTCTTTGAGGAAGCTGTCGCGCTCCTCAATCGAGAGGTTCTTGTTGATGCCGCCGGGGATCGCGCCGGTGCCGTGGATTTTCTTGCCGGCGGTGGCCTTGATGATCTCCTGGCCGAACTTGCGCATCATCACGCCCTGCACGGCGAGCTCGGGGAACTTGGCGGCCACGCCGATGACGTTGCGGATGGCCACGTCGGCATCGAACCCGAACAGCAGGTCGGGCGAGACCAGGTGGAAGAAATGCAGGGCATGCGACTGGAAGGTCTGGCCGTAGTGCATCAGGCGGCGCATCTTCTCGGCGGTGGGCGTGAGCTGGTCGACCCCGACGATCAGGTCCATCGCCTTGGCCGCGGCCAGGTGGTGGCTGACCTGGCAGATGCCGCAGAGCCGCTGGATGGTGACGGGGACTTCCCAGAAGGGGCGGCCTTGGATAAACCGCTCGAAGCCTCGGAACTCGACGATGTGCATCCGGGCCTGGGTGACCTGGTTCTGCTCATCCAGCAGGATGGACACTTTGCCGTGCCCCTCGACGCGGGTGACGGGCTCGATGATGATGCGTTTCTGTGCGGTACTCATTGTGGACTGGCTCCTATCCGCCCCGTTAGTCGTATTTGACCAATTCATACGGCAGCGCGACCGGCTGATCGGTCAGCAGCGCCACCAACGCCTCCCACAGGGTATCCGCCGACGGCGGGCAACCGGGCAGGTGGTAGTCGATCTTCACCACCTCGTGACACGGATACACCCGGTTCAGCAGCAGCGGCACTTCCTTGTCGCTGGGCAGCTTCTGGTCCGGGTTGTAGGCGGTCACGCTGTGGAGGTAAGCCTCTTCCAGACATTCCTTGAGGGGGATGTTGTTGCGCATCGCGGGCACGCCGCCGTTGATGGCGCAGTCCCCCACGGAGATGAGAACGGCGCAGTGTCGGCGGAAGTCCTGGAGGACGCGCACGTTCTCTTCGTTGCAGCAGCCGCCCTCAATTAATCCCACCTCGACCGGGCCGATGAATGTCTTGATGTCGTTGATCGGGGACTTGTCGAAGTCCACCAGCTCGACCAGTTTGAGGATGCGGTCGTCGATGTCGAGCAACGACATATGACATCCGAAGCAGCCGCACAACGACGCCGTTGCCACTTTGGGTTTAGCCATAGTTCCTTCCTTCGGTTCCTTATTTCGCCGCCTGCTCGATGTCCGAGCCGATCGGCTGATGGTCGTATTTACGCTGGCCCACGGGGACCGCGTAGCCGACACGCTTCTTCATCAAGGCCCCCACCGGGCAGATGTCCACGGCCTTGTCCATGACATCGGCATCGGTGTCGCCGAGGTTCGCCTCGGCATTCACCGCCACGCGCTTCTCGGAGCCGCGCCCCACGAACTCGAAGACGTGCTTGCCGTCCAGGTCCCGCGAGGCCCGCACACACCGGGCGCAGAGGATGCACCGGTTCCGGTCGATCCAGATATCCGGGTGCGACATGTCGATGTCGCGGTTGGGGTAGAGGAACGGGAACTTGGGGGCGGCGATGCCCAGGCGATAGGCCATCGCCTGCAGCTCGCAGTTGCCGCTCTTCTCGCAGAACATGCAGAAGTGGTTGCCCTCGACGAAGAGCATGTCGACGATATCGCGGCGGATGCCTTGGATTTGCTCAGTCTCGCTCTCGACCACCGCGCCGGGGGCGACGGGCTGGGTGCAGGCCGATTGGGGCCGCCCGTTGACCAGCACCGTGCAGACACGGCAGGCGCCGTAGGGGACCAGGTCCTTCTGGGCGCAGAGCCGGGGGATGTAGATGCCCGCCGCGTCAGCCGCCTCCATAATCGTCTGGCCCGGCTTCGCCGAAACCTCCACACCGTCGATGGTGAATGTAATCGTCTCGCTCATAGCCATGTGTCCCTTAGTTAGAAGTGGACCGAGGGCCGGCCGGCCAGCCCCTCGGCGTCGGCCACCGCCGCCTGAAGGTCAAAGGTCGGCTGCATCCCGGGTTCCGGCTCCTTCAACAGGTCTTCGTATTGCGAGCGCATGTTGGCCAGGGTGGTCAACACCGGGTTGGGCGAGGTCTGGCCCAGGCCGCAACGGCTCGCGGTCTTGATCGTCTTCCCCAGGCTTTCGAGGTATTCGAGGTCGCCCGGCTCGCCCTTGCCGTCGAGAATCTTGCCCACGCGCTCCTTGAGCAGCACGTTGCCCACGCGGCAGGGGGTGCAATAGCCGCAGCTCTCTTCGATAAAGAAATCGAGGAACTTATCGACCACCTTGAGCAGGTTGCGTTCGGGGCCGAAGACCATCACCGACCCGCCGCAGGCCAGGTCGTCGTAGCAGAGGGTGCGGTCGAACGCATCGGGGCCGACCATCTGGCCGCTGGGGCCGCTGACCTGCACCGCGGCCGCGTCGGGCCCGCCGCACATCTCGAGCACCTTGCGGAGTGTGATGCCGAACGGTACCTCGTACACGCCGGGGCGGTGGCAATCGCCGCTGATGCTCAGCAGCTTGGTGCCGGGGCTGCCCTTCGACCCCATGCCGGCAAACCAGCCGGGGCCCATTTCGCAGATGCGCGCCGCGCAGCAGAGCGTCTCGACGTTGTTCACCGTGGTCGGGCAGCCGAGGTAGCCCTTCTGGGCGGGGAACGGCGGGCGGTTCTTGGGGTCGCCCCGCAGCCCTTCGCAGGAGCTGAGCAGAGCGGTCTCTTCGCCGCAGACATAGGCTCCCGCGCCCATCTGGATGCGCAGGTCAAAGTCGAACCCGTCCTTGCCGCACACCGCCTTGCCCAGCAGGCCGGCGGCGCGACGTTTCTCCAGCACCGATTCGAGGAAGGCCCGCAGATAGGCGTATTCGGCTCGGAGGTAGAGGATGCCGGTGTCGGCCCCAACCGCGTAGCCCGCGATGGCCATGCCCTCGAACAGCAGGTCGGCCCGCTGGGTGAGCATCACGCGGTCTTTGAAGGTGCCCGGCTCGCCCTCGTCGGCGTTTCAGACCACATATTTCTGGTCGCCGTCCGCCGCGCGGGTGAAGTCCCATTTCATCCCGGTGGGGAAGCCCGCACCGCCGCGTCCGCGCAGCCGCGAGGTCTTCATATCGCGGATCACCTCCGCGGGGGTCATCGCCAGGGCCTTCTTCAGCCCGGCCCCGGGGGCCATCTTGCCAAACACCACCTCGCCCTCAAGGCGGACGTCGTTATGCACCATCGACCGCACCAGGTCGTGGGCGTTGTTGCCGTCGCCGAAGCTGCGCACCAGCTTGCTCGGATCCGGGTCTTTACGCAAGGCCTGGACGATCCGTCGTGCGCTGTCGCTGGAGAGGTAGGTGACCACCACGTCGTTCACCAGCGCCGCGGGGGCCTGATCGCACATCCCGATGCAGGGCGTCTTTTCGAGCGTAATCGCTCCGTCCGGCGTGGTCTCGCCGAACCCGATGCCCAGCTCTTCCTGGAAGGTCTGGGCCACGCGCTTGCCGCCCTTCATCTCGTCGATGATGTCGTCGCACACGCGGATGACCACCGGGCCTTTGCACCGGCTGGAGAGGAAGGCGTAGAAGGAGACCACGCTCTCGACCTCGACGCGATGGACGCCGGTGGCCTGGGCGATAAGGTCGAGCGCCTCGCCGCTCACGCAGCCGAACTGCCCTTGCACCGCGCGCACAATGTCCATCATCCGCGACCGGTCGTTCCCGAAGTCCGCGCAGACCTGCTTGACCGTTGCAGCCAGTGTCTTACTCATGAAATGTCCTCAACTCGTAACCGACTCGGTCGTTCCGCCGGAGCCGTTCGGCACCGGCCACGTCAGGCCCAAGGCCCCGCGGGACCCGCCCGCCGGAAGCGACATGCCCACGACCTGCAAAAGAGCGCCGGGCGACCTCCCGGCCCCATTGTGAATTTGTTCACAACGCCGCCAAAACGATTATCCACGCCCCGACAAATAAATCAAGCAAAACCTCGTGAATTGTTCAGGAAATTCTGCCGCCCCGGCGCGCGCCGGGGCGAACCCGCCGCCGCCCCAATCAATCCCGCCAGACAAACAGCTTCTTCAGCGTCCAACCCAGCCCTTGGAACACCACGGTGACCGGCCCCGGAACGCTGCGCCGTCGAAGGCTCAGGTGAACGGTCGCCAGGCTCACGCGCCCGCGCAACGCCTTCAGCCGCCCGGAGAGCGAATCGATCTGCGACTGG
>CAZBCO010000336.1:0-6939 GCA_964490295.1 uncultured Planctomycetota bacterium | reverse complement strand
GTCGATAACCCGGCGAAGGCGGTGAGTAACAGGGCCATCCAGAAGTTCTCAGGCATCGGGCGACTCTCCGGTGATAGGGATCAACATGGCTTCTTCCTTCGGATGACGAACCAATGCCGCCCGTCGGCCTCGATCAATCGGTCGGCCTCTTTCGGCCCCCACGACCCCGCCGGATACTGGGGCAGGGGGCGGCTGTCCTGTTGTTCGCAGCCCTCAATGACCGGGGCGACGAACTCCCAGGCGGCCTCGACTTCGTCGCTGCGGGTGAACAGTGTGGCGTCGCCGAGGGCGGCATCCAGCAGCAGGCGCTCATAGGCATCGGGCGGCCCCTTGCCGAACGCCGCGTGATAACCGAAATCCATCCGGTAGGGCTCGAGGCGCATCGCCGGGCCGGGGGTCTTGACCTCGAAGCGCAGCGAAATCCCCTCGTTGGGCTGGATACGAATGCAGAGGACGTTCGGCTCCAGCGGGCCGAAGGGTGCCGCGTTGAAGAGGACCGGCGGCACCGCCTTGAAATGCACGGAAATCTCGGTGATGCGGGCCGGAAGCCGCTTCCCGGTCCGAATGTAGAACGGCACATCCGCCCAGCGCCAATTATCGACGAAACTTCGGAACGCGACAAAGGTGTCGGTGCGCGAGTCGGGCGCGACATCCGGCTCTTCCAGGTAGCCCGGCGTCTCGCCGTGGCGTCCGTACTGGGCGCGCACCACGCCGTTGATAATACACTCTTTGGAGATGGGGCGCAGGGCACGGATCACCTTCACCTTCTCGTCGCGCACGTCGTTCGGGTTCAGGGAGCGGGGGGCCTCCATGGCCACCAGGCACAGCAGGTGGATGATATGGTTCTGGACGATATCGCGCAGCGCCCCGGCCTGGTCGTAATAGCCGCCGCGTCCCTCGACGCCCAGCGTCTCGCTGACGGTGATCTGGACGTGGTCCACGTATTTATGGTTCCACAGCGGCTCGAAGATGCTGTTGGCGAAGCGCAGCACCAGCAGGTTCTGCACCGTCTCCTTGCCGAGATAGTGGTCGATGCGGAAAATCTGGCTTTCGTCGAAAGCCGCGGCGAGGTGGGCATTGAGTTCCCGGGCGCTATCGAGGTCGCGGCCAAAGGGCTTCTCGACGATAATGCGAGACCAGGGGGAACCGTTGTTTCCCCGCCGTGCCAGCCCGGAAGCCTGTAACTGCTCCACGATGGGCGTGACCGTCTCGGGCGGAACGGCGAAATAGAACAGGGCGTTGGAGGGCAGGTCGCGGTCGTTCAGCCGCTGAAGCAACTTGGCGTAACCTTCGGGCTGATCATAGGCCGCCGTGTGATAGTGAAGCCGGGGAGCAAACTCGGCCCAGGCGTCGGGAGCGATCTCGCCCCGCGTCTCCTCGCGGAACTCCTCGTCGCTCTTGGGCCGACGGGCGAAGCCCACCAACGAGAAGGCCTCGGGCAACAGCCCTTCACAGAAGAGGCTGTATACCGCGGGGATGAGCTTGCGTCGGGTCAGGTCGCCGGACGCGCCGAAAATCACCAACGTGAACGGTGGGGGGGGCGACGGACGAACGGAGTGTAGGCCGGGCATGGACGAATCCTCCCGCGGGCTGGGGCTATTGGGCGGCTTCGCGGGCCGCCGCCAGAACGGCGTCGTAGTCCGGGTGCGTGGTCAGCTCCGGGACGACCTGCTTATACACCACCTTCCCGGACGCATCGACGACGAAGACCGAGCGGGCCAGCAGGCCGAGGCCCTTGATCAACACGCCGTAAGTCTTGCCGAACTCGTGCTCGACGTGATCGGAGAGCACCGTGACCCGGCTCACCTTTTCGGCCTCGCAGAACCGCGCCTGGGCAAAGGGCAGGTCCATGCTCAGGGTGAGCACGACCACGTTGTCCGGCAGGTTCGCCACCTCGTCGTTGAAGCGCTTAGTCTGGGCGGAGCACACGCCGGTGTCCAAGCTGGGCACGGCGCTGATCACCACCACCTTGCCCTCGAAGTTGGAGAGTCGCACCGGCTCGAATTGACCGTTGACCACCTGGAAGTCGGGAGCGGACTCACCGACGCTGACTTCGCCGCCCAGCAGTGTGAGCGGTTTGCCCTGCATCGTCACCCGGTTGGGATATTCCTTCAGATCGGACATAGGATTTCCTCGCAGGCCGGCGCAGCCGCCGAGCATGCACCCGGCGGCCAGCGTGACGGCTAAAAAGATAAAGGGCTTCATAGGCTACGGCTTCGGCACGTTCACGCCCACCGGCGGCGTGAAGACGCGCGTTCCGAGTTCGCGGTCCACCATGAACAGGCCGCCCCGGCTCTCGGCGGCCAGCTTGAGCTTGCACAGCAGATCGTTGGCCGAGGCCTCTTCTTCGACCTGTTCGTCCACAAACCAGTTGAGGAACGACCGCGTGGCGTGGTCCTTCTCCTCGATGGCCAGATCGACCAGATCGTTGATCATCCCGGTCACCTTCTGCTCGTGGGCGAGGACGTTCTCGGCCACCGCGACGGGGCCGGCCCAGTCCACCGGCGGACTGTCGATGCCGGTGAGCGTGACGCGGGCGTTGCGCTCGACGATAAAGTCGTAGAACTTGAAGGCGTGAACCATCTCCTCTTTGGCTTGGCAGTTCATAAAGGTGGCCAGGCCGTTGAGGCCTTGGTCCAGCGCCCAGGCGGCCATCGATTGATAGATATAGGCCGAGTACATCTCGGCGTTGATCTGTTGGTTCAAAGCGTTGAGCATCTTATCGCTCAGCATGGTCGTGCTCCTTTCTTGGGGGCGGGCGGTTTAAGCCCCCTCAAAGTTCCACTGTTCTTCCTGCATAAACCAGTCGGCGGTCTTCTCGAAATACTCGCGGGTGTTGCTCAACACCTGCTGGTGAAAGGTTTCGACGCCGACCAGGGTCTTGCACAGGGCTGCCACTTCGGGGTCTTCGCAGGCCTCGGCCCATTCGGCATAGGCGGCGGCCGCCTTGCGTTCCAGCTCGATGGCGGCATCGATCACCGCGATGTCGCTGTCGGCCAGGGCCAGCTCCTTGAGCTTCTGTTCCGAGACCCCGGCATAAATCGGGCGGAGCCGGGCGTAGAGCGCCCGGTTGGCCTGCTCGGCGGTATTGACCCCCGGCTCGGCCCGCTCGATCCAGCGCAGGTGGTCGATCTCGTCGTCGGCCAGTGATTCAAACATCTGCCGGGCCAGGTCGTTGCCCGCCTGCTTCGCGGCGTCGAGGTAGAAATCGTATCCGTCGCGCTCCAACTGAGCCGCAGCCTTCACCACTTCGTCTTTTGTCAATTTCATTGATGGCTCCTCCCTTTCGGGTTCGGTTCGGGGTTCAACTCTTCCACAGGCCGTGGACATTGCAGTATTCACGAGCCGAATCGACCGACGGCACGGCGAAGACCGCTTCAGGGGCATCGCCCGGCTCCAGGAACTGGCGATAGACCTTGCCCTCGGACGCGACTTCGATCCACTCGATATGGTGCTCGTCGAGCATCGGGTGCGGCACGCTGCCGACCTTGACCTTGAAGCCGCCGTCCACCTGCTCGACCACCGGCACGTGCTTCTCGTTCGCGGCGTCTGCGGTTTTCTCGGCCAACAGGTCCATCGGCATGCCGCAGCATACCAGCTCGCCCACGCCGCCGTGCAGCACCACCACGATATTCCCACAGGTCTCGCACTTATACACTTCCAGTCTTTCCGCCATCGTCAATCTCCTGTAAAAAAAGCCACCTGATCGGTCACAGCCCACGCCGCGCCACCGGCACAGCGCCTGCCTGTTGCTCCGGCCCGGCCATCCTCCCCGGCGGCTATCGGGCCGAAGATGTTATAGCGCCGGAGCCGGAGCATCGCAAGCCTTGCTTACCAATTTTCTCCGAGCAGCTCGAAGTGCGCCTGAGGATGGGCGCAGGCCGGGCACTGGTCGGGCGCGGCGGTGCCTTCGTGCAGGTAGCCGCAGTTGCGGCAGCGCCACACCACGGCCTGCTCGCGCTGGAACACACGGCCCGCCTCGATGTTCGCCCGCAGGTCGTTGTAGCGCTTCTCATGCTGCTTCTCGGCCACGGCGATGGCCTCGAACACCTTGGCGATGGCCTCGAAGCCCTCGTCGCGCGCGGTCTTGGCAAATCCGGGGTACATTGTGCTCCACTCGTAATATTCGCCGCCCGCCGCTTCCTTGAGATTATCGGCCGTGCAGCCGATGACGCCCGCCGGGAACGCCGCGCAGATTTCCACCTCGCCGCCCTGCAGGAATTTGAACAGCCGCTTGGCGTGCTCCTTCTCCTGGTTGGCCGTTTCCTCGAAGATGTCCGCCATCTGGACGAACCCTTCCTTCTTCGCCGCGCTCGCAAAATAGGTGTAGCGGTTGCGAGCCTGCGATTCACCCGCAAAAGCCGTCAACAGGTTCTTCTCCGTCGCCGTTCCCTTCAGTCCTTGTCCCATACGTCAATTCTCCTTCTCTCTACGGGGTTCGGGCGTTGCCTCGGCGCAGTGCGGGCACGATCCCGCCCGGCGCAGGCGCTCGCCCAGATAAGCATACGCTAAAATCAGCAGCAGCGCCACCGCTGCCGCCATTTTCAAAAACTCCGGAAGCATCTCGTGGGCATGGCCCATCTGCTCCACCACCAAGTCGCCGGCCAGCCAGTCCAGAGTCAAGCCGCCGGCCAGCGCCGCGAGCGCCACCGAGGCCAAGTACACCAGCGCGGTGCGCGGCCCCATCAGCTTCCACACCGTCGCGATGCCCGCTGCATTGGTCGCCGGCCCGGTCATCAGGAAGGCGAAGGCCGCGCCCGGCGAGACGCCCTTGAGAATGAGCGCCGCCGCCACCGGGATGGAGGCCGTGGCACACACATAAATTGGAATGCCCAGCGCCATCATCACCAGAATCGCCCCGACCCCGGTGCCGACCGATTCGAGCGCCCCGTCGGGCACAAACGCCGCAATTGCCCCGGCGATCAACACCCCGATGCCCAGGGACAGGCCGATGTCGCGCGGCAGCACGGTGAAACCGTACTTCAGCGACCCGAACAGCCGCCGGCCGAGGCGGGTCGGCTCGCAACACGTGTCATGGCACTCCTCCGGCGAGGCCGTTACCCCGTGCCGCTGCGGCTCGGCGAGGTTGACCATCGTCCCGCCGAACACGCCACTCACCAACGCGGCCAACGGACGGAACACCGCGAACACAGGCCCCAGCAGGCTGAACGTGACAAAGATGCTGTCCACGCTGGTCTGGGGCGTTGCGATGAGGAACGCCGTCGCGGCTCCCCGCCCTGCACCGTGCTTGCGCAGCGATGCCGTCACCGGGATGACGCTGCATGAGCAGAGCGGCAGCGGGATGCCGAACAGCGTGGCCTTGAGTACCGACCACAGCCCGTGCCCGCCCAGGTGTGCCTCGACCCAGCGGCGCGGCACAAAAAACGCCAGCAGTCCGGCCATCAGGAAGCCGAACAGCAGATACGGCGACATTGCCGTCAGGGTGTTCCATACCTCTAACAGAAAGGTGGTCAGCTTATCCATGTGTTGCTATCCGATCTCCGGCCATTTCGGCCAGGTAGGTGTCCAGGTTCTCTTCGCTGCGGATGCCCAGCCGCGTCAGAGCGAAATCATACCGCACTGGGTCGTCGGGCGAGAGGCTTCGGAACGCCTCGGTCACCTCCAGTGCGGCCCGCAAGTCTGCCGTCCGACGCCGTGTCATTGACAGAGCGAGACCGACATGGTGCATGTGCGTGTCCAACGGCACCACCAGCTTTGCGGGCGGCACGTCATCCCACCCGCCGGGGTCCACGGCATCGCGCCGCACCATCCATCGCAGAAACAAGTGGCAGCGTTTGCAGGCGCTGCCCAGCACAGGGGAGGGCAGCAGATGCTTCAGCGGATGGCCGGCCGCACCGGTCAATTCCGAAATCAGCCCGGTCAGCGCCGGAAGCACCGTATCGTCATCCTCGCGGAGCGAGCCGATGAAGCACGCCTCCAGCGACCCGTGTAATTCGTTCACCTGCCGGATCGCGATCAGCAGCATCGCCATCTCCTCGCCGGAGGTGACGCGGTGGCGGAAACCCTTGAATCTGTCGAGGATGGCCTCCGGTGGCGTTGCATCAAGCCAGGCCCTCGGCGATGGCCCCATCGGAGCCAGCACTTTCTCGACACTGCCAAGAATCTGAGCCACCCGCCCGTAGGCCAGCGACGCCGCCACCAGGGCCGCGATCTCGCGGTCGAGGACGTCGTCATAAGCGTACAAGAACTCAATCGGGTCGGGGTGGACGAACTCCCGGCGGTTCAGGCGCTCATAAAGAGCTTCTAGTGATGGCTTTAGCGATGAAGCGTCCACCAGTTGACCTACTCCTCTACGTTCTTGTTGCCCGGGGCGGCGGCTTGCTGACATTCGGGGCAAACGCCCATCCACTCGAACCGATGGCCCGTGATGCGATATCCGTTTGGAGCGGTAAATGCCTGTTTCAGGTGTTCCGGCGAATCGCAATCCACATCATCCACCCGGCCACATCGCTCACATCGCACATGGCAATGGTGCGTCAAATCCGCATCAAACCGCATCTGCCCGCCCAGCTCCATCTTGCGGACAAGACCCTGCTCCGAGAGCAGGTCGAGATTGCGGTAAACCGTGCCTAAGCTGATTCGCGGCAAGCGCTTACGGACAAGCTCGTAAAGCTGATCGGCCGACGGATGATTCCTGGCCGACTTCAACTCATCAAGCAGAGCCTGTCGTTGTTCCGTCATTCGCAGCATCGAACCATCCTCGGCAGAGCGTAAGGAGAATGATAATTATTATCATTCTTGAATATAATATACCGCACCGGTAGATATTGTCAAGCCAATTCATGGCATTATTGGCGCCCCCGACAGAATTGGTTGTTCATGCGACGAGCCGATAGGGTTCGGGGCCGCTGTTGGGCCGAACCGGGTGTAAATTCGGCCAGGCGATCCGTTCCGGAGGTCTGAGACGATTCCAGACGC
>CAZBCO010000335.1:0-2903 GCA_964490295.1 uncultured Planctomycetota bacterium | reverse complement strand
ATTCGAAGGCTGGATTTCAAGGACGATACCCGCTTTCAGGATACGCTGAAGCGGCGGGTGGATGAATATTTCCAGACGAACGGACGACGCAAACACGATTGCCCGCAGATGTATCTCAAAACGGCGATTATCCTCATCTGCTCCGCCGCCACTTATGTGTTCCTGGTGCTTGTGGTCGAATCTTTGTGGCTGGGGCTGCTTCTGGCCGCGATGCTGGGGCTGTGTATGGCGGGCATCGGGTTCAACATCCAGCACGATGCCGGGCACAATGCCTATTCGTCGCATCGCTGGGTCAATCGGCTGATGGCTTGGACGCTCGACTGGATCGGCGTCAGTTCCGGCCGTTGGCGCTGGAAGCACGCCGTGATTCATCATCGGTTTGTCAACATCACCGGCTATGACAGCGACATCGATACCGGAGAGCTGGCGCGCTTTACGCCGCATCAGCCGCGGCGCTGGTATCATCGCTGGCAACACCTGTACCTCTGGCTATTCTACGGGCTCCTGGCCATCAAAATGCAGTTGCTGGACGATTTCCGTTACGTGATCACCGGGCGGCTTGGCCAGAATCGCGTCCCCCGCCCGCGCGGCTGGGAGCTGGTCATCTTCGTGACGGGCAAGCTGTTTTTTATAACCTGGATCTTTGTTATTCCGATGCTGCTGCATCCGGGCGGGCTGGTGCTGTTGTGGTACGCCGTGGCGGCGATGGTGCTCGGCGTTGTGATATCCCTGGTGTTCATCATCCCTCATCTTGTGGACAAGGCGGATTTCCCGGTGCCGAACCCGGACACCGGGAGCATGGACACACCGTGGTCCGTGCATGAGGCGCTGGTGACCGTGGACTTCGCCAGGAAGAATCCCGTGCTCACCTGGCTGCTCGGTGGCTTGAACTACCACAAGGAACACCACCTGTTCCCGCTGATCTGCCACATCAATTATCCGGGCATGTCCAAGCTGGTGGAACAGACATGCAAGGAATTCGACGTGCCATATCATACATACCATTCATTCTTCGGAGGCGTTGCCGCCCACTACCGGTGGTTACGTCGCATGGGGAAAGACGATTAGGCGCGACTCCGTACTGCCCTGCCGAATGGGCTTGAGCAGCCGGTCCGTGGGTGCATCGTTTTTTAGCAGTGAATCCGCCCTCGACGTGTCTCCTCATCTCAGATGTTTTTTCCCCGTGCGAAAAGCGGGGGAGGCGTTTGAATGGTGCTCGGATATCCTTTACAATAGGGGCGTGGCACCCGCCGAATTTTTGAAACCGGCCTCTCCTTTGGGGTAAGTATGAATCGACTGTACCGTAAGATACTCTTGACGCCGGCGCTCCTCGTGGCGATGGCCCTTCCGGCGGCCGCCGCGGAGAAGCCTGCCGAGAAGCCTCCCGAGAACCCCGCCAAGAGCACCGACGCCATTCTCGATATCATGCCGGATATGCAATACCGCTTCGAAATCCTCGAAGAACTGATCGAGGAGCAGAAGTGGGAGCATGTGCTGCAACGGACCGAGGAATTGACCGAGGAGGCGGGCGAGACCGTCTGGTCGGACGACGGGCATCTCTTCCTTTCGGTGACGAAGTATACACACCGGCGGCTGATGTCCCTGCCGCCGGAGGGGCTGGCCTTCTACCGGATGCGTTACGACGGCCCGGCTCTGGCCATGCTTCGGGAGGGGCTCCGGCAGCGCGACGCGGGCCTGTTGGAGCGGATCGCCTCGAAATATCCGGCCTCAAGCTATGCCGAGGCCGGCCTGGACGCGGCGGCGAATGTGTTGATCGACCAGGGCCGCTACGCCGCGGCGGCAGCGCGACTCGAACGCCTGCTCGCCCGCCCGGTGCGGAAGGACGCCACCCGGGCCGAGACCGAACGGCGGGCGATGGCCCTGGCCAAGCTGGGGTTCTGCCGGGCCAAGCTGGGCGACCTGACCGCGATGCGGACCATCGACCAGCGGCTGAAGGCCGGCGGTTTCCGGGGGCGGGTCAGGGTCGGCGACGGCCAGGACGCGATGGCCTTCCTGAAACGGACGCTGGCCCAAGACACCAAGACCACGGTCGAGGCCCGGAACGAATGGCCGTCGGCGGCCGGGCACAGCCGGCACCGGCGCCCGATGGTCAAGCTCGAATCGGAGCTCTCGCGCCGATGGGACGTAAAAATCGGGGAGGATGAAAACGCCCATCCCTCGGTTCCCCAACGGGACATGGTCAGGACAACGGCCTATCGCTCCCAAAACATAGAGCCCCCGGAGATGCAGACCTCCCCCTGGCCGGTGGCCGATGCCGAGGGCGTGGTTTACATCAACACCGGGCGTGGGCTGTACGCCTTGGACCATATCACCGGGCGGCTCCGCTGGGTGACCAAGCCGAAGAAGGTTGTGCCGCCGGAAACGACGCCCAACCGGTGGTTCCTGTTCGGGGGGATGGGCCTTCGGCAGGTGAAGGCCAGTTGGCCTCATTGGGCGGGAGCTACCTCGGTCTCGATCGGCGGCGGGCGGGTGTACGCGACCGAGGTGCGCAGCTACGCCTTGCTCGCGTTGGGAGCGTTTGACGCGAGCAGCGGCAAGCGGCTCTGGGAGTTCGAACAAACGCTCAACGGCGGCGATTTCACCAACGAGGCGTTCTTCCCCTGGGCACCGCGCTATTTCGACGGACGACTCCTCGGCGTCGCCATGCAACGGGACCAAAGCTTTCTGGTTTCCCTTGACGCCGCGACCGGTGCGGTACAATGGCGAGTCTTCCTGGCGTCGGACCCGCTGATGTCCGTTGCTCTCAACAACAACAATGCCCTGAGGCCGGAGATGGGCCAGCACGTGGTGGTGGCCGACGGGGTGGCCTACGCCACCACCGGCATGGGCGTGATCGCCGCGGTCGAGATCGAGTCCGGGCAGCTTCGCTGGATCTGCCGCTA
>CAZBCO010000334.1:0-8014 GCA_964490295.1 uncultured Planctomycetota bacterium | reverse complement strand
CGCAGGACCGCGGGATGAAGACGGGCCTGGCCGCGGTCGGGTTCGCCTTGATGGGGCTTCTGGTCGGCAAAGCCCTGACCATTTCGATGGTCTCCGACGCCACCATGTCGACGGAAGTCTTGAAGGAACTGTCGAAAGACCCGGATTTTATGGTCGGGTTGGTTCTGTATCAGATGGCCGAGAAGGGGGAATTGGAGGCGGATGTCGCGGCCTATCTGCAAACGGATGACGACGCAGAACCCAGCAAAGAGCTTTTGCCCAAGGTGGAGAAAGCGTTGCAGGAGGCGCGGGCGAGATTCCAACGCATGTCCACCGCGGAAAAGAAAGTGCTCATCCAACCCGTGATTAAGGCGGGCCTCGAAGAGATAACCCTGTGGGACCGCATCGCACCGCGATTGTCGCCGTGGGACTTGGTGTGGGTGGCATTGGCCGTCGGCACAGCTTGGAAAATCGGGTCCGACAGCCCCGATTAGCGGCGAGGAGGACAGCACCTCCCCTGCGGCGGGCGGGGAGGAATCAGCGAGCTCGGCACGACAAAGGCGTGTTTTTATTTTGACAGGGGATATGGCACCCGTGCTCCCACGCTCCCATGCCCCCCGCGCTCCCATGCCCCCGTGCGCCAAAGGCGGTTTGGCTGATAGCTGATGGCTGACGGCTGACGGCTGACAGCTTCTTCGAGCACGAGTACGAGCAGGAGCAGGAGCAGGAGCAGGAGCACGAGCACGAGGGAATCCCACGCTCCCATGCTCCCAAGCTCCCATGCCCCCGCGCCCCCATGCGCCCATGCGCCAAAGGCTGACGGCTTCTTATTCGGGTTCGGCGGGGAGTTCGATGCGTTCGATGGCGATGGCTTTGCCGGTCTCGGGGTCGGCCTCGATCAGGGCGCCGCAGAGGCGCACGTCTTCGGTGGCCACGTCGAAATGGTAGAACATGCCGTTGATGAAGCGGGGCAGCACGCGGTCCACGCGGCGTCCGAGGACGGATTTGTAGGGGCCGGTCATGCCCACGTCGGTGATGTAGGCGGTGCCCGCGGGGCGGAGGCAGGCGTCGGCGGTGGGGACGTGGGTGTGGGTGCCGAACACCGCGGTGACGCGGCCGTCGAGGTGCCAGCCCATCGCCACCTTTTCCGAGGTGGCCTCGGCGTGCATATCGACCACCACCAGCTTGGGGCGTCCGGGCAGGTGCTTGAGCGCGCGGTCCGCGGCGTGGAAGGGGCAGTCCGCCGGGCTGTTCATGTAGATGCGGCCGATGAGGTTGACCACGCCGATGGGCCGGCCGCTGCGGGTGGTGAACACGCCGAAGCCTTGCCCGGCGGCCTCGTCGGGGTAGTTCGCGGGGCGCAGCAGCGGGGTCTCGGGGTTGCGGATGAAGCCGGCGATCTCGGCTCGCTTCCAGATATGGTCGCCGGTGGTAATCACATCGACGCCCGCACGGGTCAGCTCGGCGACCTGGGCGGGGATGATGCCCGACCCGTCGGCGGCGTTCTCGCCGTTGGCCACCACGAAGTCGATGCCCCGCTCGTCAATCAGGCCGGGCAGCCGCTTGCGAATCACCTCGCGCCCCGGCCGCCCGACCACGTCGCCGATCACCAGTATCTTTAATCCCATATCCGTCTGCCTCGGCTCAGCCCGTCGGGCGGCTATTTGGCGTATTCGACCGACCGCGTCTCGCGGATGACGGTCACGCGGATTTCGCCGGGGTAGGCGAGCTCCTTTTCGATCTCGTTGGCGATGTTGCGGGCCAGCACGGCGAGCTGGGTGTCGGCCACGCGCTCCGCCTGGACCACCACGCGGACCTCGCGGCCCGCCTGGATGGCGTAGGCGTTTTCGACGCCGTCGAACGAGCCGGAGATTTCTTCGAGCTTCTGCAGGCGCTTGATGTAGCGTTCGAGGCTCTCGCGCCGGGCTCCGGGCCGCGAGGCGCTGATCGCGTCGGCGGCTTGGGCCAGCACCGCGTAAACGCTCTCGGCCTCGACGCCGCCGTGATGGGCGGCGATGGCGTTGATCACCACGGGGTCTTCATCGAACCGTCGGGCGAGGTCCGCCCCGATCTCCGGGTGCCCGCCCTCGACCTCGTGGTCGATGGCCTTGCCGATGTCGTGCAACAGGCCGATGCGGCGGGCCAGCCGCGCGTCGAGGCCCAGCTCTTCGGCCATCGCCGCGCACAGCTTGGCGCTCTCGATGGAGTGTTGCAGCACGTTCTGGCCGTAGGAGGTGCGGTATTTCAGCCGGCCCAGGCATTCGATGGCCCGGGGCTTGAGGCCCTGCACGTCAAGCTCGTCGCTGACCTCGCGGCCGGTCTGCTTGATGATCTCGTCGATCTCCTTGGCGCACTTGGCGGCCACTTCCTCAATGCGCGCCGGGTGGATGCGGCCGTCTTTGATCAGCTTCTCCATGGTGCGCCGCGCGATCTCGCGGCGGACGCCGTCGAAGCCGGAGACCACGACCACGCCCGGGGTGTCATCGACGATCACGTCCACGCCGGTCGCCTTCTCAAAGGCCCGGATGTTGCGGCCCTCGCGGCCGATGATCCGGCCCTTCATGTCGTCGCTGGGCAGGTCGATGGCGGAGACCACGCTGTCGGCGGTGTGCTCGACGGCGCAGCGCTGAATGGCCTCGACCACGATCTCGCGGGCCTGGTGTTCGGCCTCCTCGTGTGTCCGCTCCACGGCCCGGCGGATGACCTGATCGCTCTCGCGGGCCACCTCGGATTCCAGCCGTTGGAGCAGCAGGTCGACGGCCTGCTCGCGTGTCATGTTGGACATGCGGAAGAGGGTGTTCTTCTGTTCGTTGAGCGCCTCCTCGAGCTGCTTCTCGTTGGCGGCCACCTTGCGCATCCGCTCGCTGTAGTCCTTTTCCAGGTTGTCGAGGTAGCGCTCCTTCTTGAGCTGCACCTCGGCCTTCTGGTCGATGGTGTCCTCGCGCTTGGCGAGCTGGCGCTGGAGCTGGCGGAGCTCCTGGCGGGTCTCCTGGGTCTCTTTCTCGAACTCCGACCGCACCTGGAGCAATTGCTCTTTGGCCTCGACCCGCGCCTCTTTGACCAGGCGTTCGGCTTCCTTCCGGCCCTCGGCCTCGGCCTCGGCCTGCTTTTTCCGAATCGCCGCGCTGCGGGCGCGCTCCCAGGTGAAGATTCCCGCTCCTCCGACGGCCAGGCCGACGACGGCGGCGATTACGCCCTCCGCCACGCCCACCGCCAGCGGCATCCACATCAGCCAACTGTTCACGGTTGCACTCCTTATTCCACTCGGTTCTTCCGGCGGGGGCCGGGCCAGGCCCGAACCCATCGCCCCATCATCGCTCTCCGGCATCCGCCGGCGAGACGGTCAGCTTATGAAACGATCCAAGCGGTGAGCCTGACGGGGAGACACAAGGCAGGTTGAGTATCAGCTCTCTCTCTTCGGAGGATTGGGGGCTGCTGCGTGGGAGCGCCGAAACGACGCCCGACCGGGCCGAAACGCTGTGCGGGCCTGCCGGAAGGCGCAGAGTACGCCGTCCTGTTCCAGCCGCCCACAAGCCATCGTTTCCGCCCCTCCACGCCCGTTCGACCGTTTTCGGCCGAACCACAACCATCGCCCCGCAACCTTACGAATCTCGTCGATACGCCGGATGAGTCCAACGGCGTATCGCGTTTGAAAAGAGAACTCTATACTCTCCCTGGCGCCTTCTGTCGGCCACGTCATCAATGGCGGCTCAACCGCAGCACCCATCGGGTGAAAAAAAAACCTCGAACGGCCAGACCAGCCGCTCGCTCAAGTAACACGCTTATCATTTTAGACGCAACCGGCCATACAGTCAACGCAAAATTCACAATTCCCCGCGCATTGCTGTAACTTCAAGGCGATTGCCATCTTAAAGAGCTTGTGTTAGACTCCGGATATCGCATCCGAAACTCTGGAGGAGGAATCCTGATGAAACACCGCACGCTGGGACAAACCGATATCGAGGTCTCGACCGTCTGCATGGGCTGCTGGGGCATTGCCGGCGGCTCGAAC
The DNA here is from genome assembly GCA_964490295.1 of uncultured Planctomycetota bacterium. Lineage (GTDB taxonomy): Bacteria > Planctomycetota > PUPC01 > PUPC01 > PUPC01 > CAZBCO01. The sequence continues at coordinate 4,023 of CAZBCO010000334.1, read as the reverse complement.
TGGGGGCCGCAAAACGAGCAGGATTCGCTCGATGCCCTCGACGCCAGCCTGGACGCCGGTGTCAATTTTTTCGACACCGCGCCGCTTTACGGCAAGGGCTACTCCGAGGAGCTGGTCGGCCGCGCCTTCAAGGGCCGACGCAACCGCGTGGTGATTGCCACCAAGCTCAGCTCCGGCGACGCCCGAAAAAAAGAGGCCATCGAAGCCTGCAACGCCAGCCTCCGACGGCTGCAATGCGACCATATCGACCTCTACCAGATGCACTGGCCCAACCGCGAGGTGCCCTTCGCCGAGACCGCCGACGCGCTGCAAACGCTGGTGGACCAGGGCAAGGTCCGCGCCGTGGGGGTCTCCAACTTCGGCCCCCAGGACCTCCCCGAATTCTGCTCCCTGATCCAGCCCGCCGCCAACCAGATCGCCTACAGCCTGCTGTTCCGCGCCCCGGAGTGTGAGCTGCTGCCCGTCTGTGCCGAGCACCAGGTCAGCGTGCTGACCTACGCCTCGGTCGCCGAGGGGCTGCTCGCCGGGAAATTCACCTGTGCGGACGACGTGCCGGTGGGGCGGGCGCGGATGCGGCATTTCAGCTCGGAGCGCGAGCAGGCCCGACACGGCGAGCCGGGGGCCGAGGCCGAGACCTTCGCCGCGGTGCGACGCATTCGCGACGTCGCCGACGGCTTGGGCGTCCCGATGGTCCTCCTCGCCCTGGCCTGGCTGTTGCACCAGACGCCGGTCGCCTCGGTCATCGCCGGAGCGCGCAACGCGGCCCAAGCCGAGCAGAACGCTCAGGCCGCCGAGCTTGAGCTGACCGACGCCACCCTCCGCGAGCTGGCCGACGCGACCGAGGCGGTCAAGCAGGCCCTGGGGCCGAACCTCGACCTGTGGCAGAGCGAGTCGCGCATCCGATAACGGAGCCGGCCGGGCCGGGCAAAGGCCATTGCCGCCGGAGGGTTTTGGAGTATACTGGAACCGTGTTGCGGGCGGCCTTGCCCCGAACGCCCCGGAGTGGTGGAACATTATTGGAGGAGTGAACCCATGAAGATAGATGACCCCAAGCTGGTGGACCTGGTGAGCGGTATCGTGCTGGAAGGCTTCCAGCCCCATTTCGACGAGCTGCCCCCGGCTGCTGCCAATCCGCTGTGGGCGCGGGCCGCGAAGCTCGGCTCCAAGCTCTGGCTCGACACCGGCGATATCGAGGCCATCGAACAGAACTGGACCGCCGAGTTCTCCGCGCTGACCACCAACAACACGCTGCTGAACAACGAGGTGCAGAAGGGCACCTACGACGACCTGGTTAAAAAGTCCGTGGGCATCCTGCGCCGGGAGTTCCCCGACCTCGACGACCGCTCGCTGGTGCGCGAGCTGGCCTTCATCCTCAACGCCTATCACGGCCTGCGCCTGGTGGAGAAGTTCGACGCCTTTGTCTCCGTCGAGGAGCACACCGATCTGGCCCACGACGTGGACGCGGCGGTGCAGTACGGCGTCCGCTACCACGCGATCTGCCCGGAACGCTTCATCATCAAGGTTCCGTTCACCGCCGAGGGCCTCATCGCGGCGCGCGAGCTTGGCGAGCGCGGCGTGCCGATCAACCTCACGCTCGGCTTCTCCGCCCGCCAGAACGTGATCATCGCGGGCTACGCCAAGCCGGCCTTCTGCAACGTGTTCCTCGGACGGCTCAACCAGGTGGTCTCGTCGAACGGCCTGGGCGACGGGGCGTTGGTCGGCGAGCGGGCCACCGTGGCCAGCCAGCAGCGCCTGCGCGAATACGGCTATGCCACCCGCCAGATCGCCGCCAGCATCCGCAACGGCGAACAGGTCCGCGACCTGGTGGGCATCGACGTGCTGACCATTCCGCCCAAGGCCGCGGCCGGGTTCGTCGCCCTGGGCCTTCCCCCCGGCGACCTGGCCTGCCACGCCAACACGGAGTACCAGCCGACCTTCGCCGACGGCGTGGACCCGGAGGCTTCGGGCATCAACCTGCTCTGGCACGTGCCGCTGGGCATCGAGAAGGCGGTGGCCGAGGTGGCCTCCCGCAAGCATACCACCGGCCCAGAGCTGCTGGCCGACCTCGAAGCCAACGGCCTCGGCGGAGCCTTGCCCGCCTGGAGCGAGGCCGACGTGGCCAAGGCGACGCAGGACGGCAAAATCCCGTTCTTCGCCGACTGGGCCGAACGCATCGCCTCCGGGGCCATCGGCCTCGACGCGGTGATGAACCTCTCCGGGCTGTGCAGCTTCGCCAGCGATCAGAAGGCGATGGACGAACGCATCAGCGGGTTGTTCTGATGAGCGCTCCTTGGCGGAGCCGGGCTTATGGGGCACGCGGCGCCGACGCCGAGCGACCGGGAAGCGCCGTGCCACAGGGTCCCCGGCCCGGTCAGTAGACCAGCCCTCGGAAATTCTTGATGGTGTGGAAGGTGACGAGGTTGCCGTCGTGCGCGGTGCGGGCGCGTTCGTCGCCTGATCGGCTCAAGACGTGCAGGTCGTCGCCGTCGATCACAATGCTCGCGTAGTGCCGACTGCCGCGCTCGCACGGCCCGACCGCGACCAGCCCCGCAAAACACCAGTCCACCATGTTGGTCGAGAAGTGAAGCTGCAGCCGGCGCCGTTCGTTGTTCGGCAGGTTGTAGTGCCCGTCGGGGAGCCGGTCGGCGCGGGTCATGCTGCGCGTGGCCTGGCTCGACAGCAGCCAGAACAGGCGGGTGGCGTCGTCGTAGAGCACATGGAACTTCATCTGGCCGCCGGGGCACGGCACGTAGAGAATCTTCTTGCCGGAGGGAACGGTCTCGATGGTGGTGGTCATCGCGCCGCGGCCGGGAGCGTCCTCGACGACCTTGGCGATCGCCGCGTAGCCGGTGCCGCCGGTATGGGCGCGGGCCCAGAGGTGAAACGTCTTGCCGTCGGGATCGTGCCAGTAGTGGTCGGGGTCGAGGAACTGAACGACGTTCGTTTCCAGCCAGCCGATGGGCGCGCAGTTCCGGCCCGCGACTCCGTCGGCGTCCCCGCCGTTGGGATAGGGGCAGGGATAGAACGGAATGCCGTGCCACTGCAGCTCGGGGCAGTCGCCGGTGTTGTCGATGACCTCGTGGAAGGCGAGCCGCGACGCGAACGTCCAGTTTTCGCGTTGCGTCAGGTCGTCGCCGAGGCGGCCGCGCATCAGGACCGGCGCGTTCTCGCCGATGTTCCAGGTGCGGATTCCCTTGTGAATGCGGATTTCCATCACCAGATAGATGCAGCCGTTCGCGTACCAGACATTCGACGGAGCCTGGTGCCAGTCTTCGCCCTCGGTCAGCGTGGCCGGTTCCGTCCACGTCTCGCCGCCGTCGTCGGACCGGATGATGGTGAGGTCGCCCGCGTGGCCGAGGACGTAGATCGCGCCGCCCGCGACGAACGGGCGGGCGTGGAGGAACGGGAAGTTCATCCGGTGCGTCCAGGTGCGGCCGTGGTCGTCGGACGTGTAGACCCGTCCCTGCCAGGCGCGGCTGCCGTGGCCGGCACGAACACGCTTCGGGCCGTCCAGGTTCAGAACCCCCGGGCCGCCGAGGTCGATGCTGGCGATCAGCCGCGGTCCGGCCGTCGCCGCGAGCCGCTCGTTCTCGAATATCGCCAGGCCCGGGCTGTAGCTGAAGATGCTCTGCGGATCGGGCGACTCGAACAGCGTCACGAAATCGTTGGCCAACGGACGCACCGCCAGGGGGTGCGACGGCGGCATGCCTGCATCGGGTGATGGCGTGTCTGCGTGCCGGACATCGGGTGAGGTTGTCATCTGCAAGGTTCCCATAGACTCGAAAGATTCCTCCCGCCGCAGCGGGACGGCGAACACACTAACACATCCCCAGCCGCCGGGCAAGTCACCCGCCTCCCCCCCATCACAGAAATCGGACACCGGGGGCACCCGCCCGGCGATGCGGCCGGGATCAAAGTTGCGGGGGCACCGGGTCGGACGTATGATAGGGGGCATGAACAGCTTTGAGCAACCCCAACGGTCGGTGGCGCAGCGCCTCCTGATCGATCCGTTCCGGATCGGCC
>CAZBCO010000333.1:0-3058 GCA_964490295.1 uncultured Planctomycetota bacterium | reverse complement strand
GCCCGCGCCACCGACGGCACCACGCGGCTGCTGCGCGTCAGCCGCCCGATGCCCAACGCCTGGCGCGTCCAGATGGCCGACGCCGACGGACGGTTTGACGACCGCGGCGCCTGCCAGACGCTGGCCCGCGAGCTGCGCGAGGAGCTGGACGTCCGCCCGGAAACGATGCAGTTGGACGAGGCCGAGGGCGGCTGGGTGCTCTTGGCCCCCGGTTGCAGCGGGCGGCTGATGCTGCACGCCGACCCGATGCGGCTCACCTTCCACGGGACCGACGGGCGCCCCCGCCTGGAGATCGACCTGCTGGGCGAGGAAGACGGCGCGCTCCGGCTCTCCGGCCCGCTCGGCCACCGCGAGAAGCTCTACGGCACCGGCCAGCGCTTCAATGCCGTCAACCAGCGCGGCAAGCACGTCGAAGTGTGGGCCGAAGACCGCTGGTGCGAGACCGAGGGCAACAGCTACCTGCCCATCCCCTTCGTGCTGAGCAGCGAGGGCTACGGCTGGCTGGTCAACCGCTTCGAGGGGATGGAGATCGACCTCGATGCGAACGAGCGGGGCTTGTGGACGGTGTCGGCGCTGCGCGCCCCGCTGGATGTTTACGTCTTCGTTGACGACGCCCCCCGCGCCATTCTCGGCTCGCTGACCCGGCTGAGCGGCCGCGCCCCGGTGCCGCCGGAATGGGCCTTCGGTATGCTGGTCAGCCGCCACGGCCGCACCCGGGAGTTTGCGACGCCCGAAGGCGTGCTGGAGATGGTTGAGAAGATGGATGAGCTGGACCTGCCCTGGTCGGCGGCCATTCTCGAAGGCTGGTCCACGTTCGACACCACCCAGTACGATGCCCTGCGCCGCCTGACCGAGACGCTGCACGCCCAGGGCAAAAAGGTGATGGTTTACGATGCCTGCGGGCGCGTGCGGGCGAACCTCTGCGGCCAGAACGAAGACTGCAAGGCCTACTGCGTCAAGACCACCGACGGCGAGGTGAACCTCGAAGAGACACGCGGGTTCAACCCCGCCGACGCGCCCGATCGCCACACCAGCCAATGGGTGGACATCACCGACCGGGAGGCATGGGCCTGGTGGAGCGAGGCGGTCTGGGGCCGCCTGCTGGAGGAGGTGGGCGTGGACGGCGCGAAGATCGACTTCTGCGAGCAGTTCCCCGAACACGACAACCTGGCCCTGGGCGACGGCCGCTCGCCGCGCGGCATGCACCACTATTATCCCACCAAATACAACACCCTGATGCACCGGCGGTTCAACCGGAACCGGCCCGACGGCGGCGTGTGCTGGAGTCGCGGCGGCGGGATCGGGGCCGCCCGCTACCCCTGGGCCTGGTGCGGCGACCAGCGGCGCGAGTGGGCCGCCCTCCGCGCCATCCTCCGAGCCGCGCTCAGCTCCGGCCTCTCCGGCGTACCGTTCATGGGCCACGACCTGGGCGGCTACCGGCCCAGCGAAGACCTGGACGAGAACCCGGAGCACGAGGTCTTCGCCCGCGGCTGCGCCTTCGCCTGCTTCAACCCGATGATGTCCACCCACGGCACGGTCACTCGGCCGTATGATTTCGCCCCGGAGATCGTCGCCATCTATCGGCTTTACTCGAAAATCCACTACGCCCTGATGCCCTACCTGCTGGAGCAGGCCCAGGTGAGCCACGCCACCGGGTTGCCGATGATGCGGCACCTGCTGCTGCATTGTCCCAACGACAAAATCGCTGCCGAGTGCGAAGACCAGTTCTTCCTCGGCGAAGACCTGCTGGTCGCCCCGGTGTTTCAGCAGGCCGAGACGCGCACCGTCTATCTCCCGTCCGGCGTGTGGGAGGACCTGTTCAACGGCTACAGCTATCGCGGGCCATGCCAGCTCGCCTCGTACCCCGCGCCGCTCGACCGCATCCCGGTGTTCGTCAAGAAACCGGCAAGCAGCGCTCTGCTGCCGGACATCATCGAGGCCATCCGTCGCCTCGCCGGAGAAACCGGCGAACCGGAAAACCGCCGGGCCAAGCGGTAGCCCCCGGCCGGCGAACCCAGGAGGAGCACCATGCCGCCCCGAAACATTTTGCTGATTCAGACCGACAGCCAGGACGGTCGCATTCTGGGATGCATGGGGCATCCCGCGATGCAGGGGGCGACGCCGAACCTCGACCGCCTGGCCGCGCGCGGCGTGCTGTTCCGCAACGCCTATACTAACAACCCCGTCTGCTGCCCCTGCCGCGCGAGCATGTGGAGCGGGCAGTACACGCACCACTGCGAGGGGTGGAACAACTACAAGGGCCTCGAACCGGACACGCCCACGTTTCTGACGCATCTCGATGCGGCGGGCTATCGCACCCGCGTCGTTGGCCGCACCGATCACCTGTCGGGCAAGCACACCGTCCGGGCGCGCGTCGCGGCGTGGACGCGCTCGGCCAACATCCTGCGCCCCGCCTATCGCGAGCCTGCGCCGGAGATCATCGAGGCCGACGAAGAGCAAGTCCATCAGGGCGACTGGAAGCAAGCCGACAACGCGGTCGCCGCGCTGCGCGAATTCGCCGCCGAGCCGGGCGAACCTTTCTTCCTCTACCTCGGCACCGGCGCACCGCATCCGCCGTTCCGCACCTCGCGGCGGTACCTCGACCTCATCGACGAGGCCGGCGTGACCGTGCCGCCCGAGGACGAGGGCTTGCAGGACCACCCGGTGATGAAGTTCCGCCACGTGTCGATGAACTGGCAGCACGGGTTCGACGACGCGATGGTGAAGCGGGTGCGCCGCATCTACTTTGCAATGTGCTCCGAGGTCGATGCGATGATGGGCCGCGTGTTCGACGCACTCGACGCGACCGGCCTGGCCGACACGACCATCGTGATCTTCACCAGCGACCACGGCGAGCTGGCGATGGAGCACCATCAATGGTACAAAATGTCGATGTACGATCCGTCGGTGCGCGTGCCGCTGATCGTCGCCGGGCCCGGCCTGCCGCAGGGCCAGGCCATCGACGACCCCGTCTCACTGATTGACATCTTCCCCACGCTGATGGACCTCGCGGAGGTCGAGGCCCCGGCCGACATCGACGGCCATTCGCTGCTGCCCG
>CAZBCO010000332.1:0-7149 GCA_964490295.1 uncultured Planctomycetota bacterium | reverse complement strand
GGAGATCGCCCTGCTGGAGAAGAAGCTCGCCGCCCTGTGTGAATTGAAAAAAGGCCTGATGCAGAAGCTGCTGAGCGGCAGCGACCGGGTTTCGACATCGGGACACGACCATTTGCGTGATATCAGGAAAAAGGTCTGACTATGGATACGCCATCCTTCAAAGAAGACCACATTTCGCAGATTCCGGCGTTGGAGCTTCTGCAGAAGCTGGGGTACGTCTATCTCGCCCAGGAGGAGACCTTTCGGTCGCGGGGCGGGCGGCTGGCCGGGGTGCTGCTGGAGAACGTGCTGACCGAGCAGCTTCGGAAGATCAACGTCATCCGCTTCAAGGGGCGGGAGTATCCGTTCAGCGAGGGGAACATCCTGGCGGCGGTGCAGGCGCTGAAGGACGTGGCCGACGACGGGCTGATTCAGACCAACGAGAAGGTGTATGACCTGCTGACGTTGGGCCGGGCGATGCAGCAATCCATTGACGGCGACACCAAGAGCTTTCAACTGGACTACATCGACTGGAAGCACCCGGAGAACAACGTCTACCACGTGGCCGAGGAGTTCGCGGTGGAGCGCAGTGCCAGCCACGAGACGCGGCGGCCGGACATTGTGCTGTTCGTCAACGGCATCCCGCTGGTGGTGATCGAGTGCAAGCGCCCGGACCTGAAGGACGCGATCGGCCAGGCGGTGAGCCAGCAGATTCGCAACCAGCAGCGGGATCAAATCCCGCGCTTGTTCCACTACGCGCAGCTTCTGCTGGCGGTGTCGAAGAACGAGGCGAAATACGCCACGGTGGGGACGCCTGCCAAGTTCTGGGCGGTGTGGAAGGAAAGGCTTGAGCCTGAGGGGGAGGCGCGTCTGAAGAGCTTGGTAAGCCTGGAGCTGACGGAGGAACAGGTGGACAAGATTCTGGCCTCCCGCGCGTGGATGGTGAGGGAGACTTACGCCAGCTACGGGGGCCTGGAGCGGCAGGTGACGGAGCAAGACCGGGCGTTGGTTGCGCTGTGCCGCCCCGAGCGGCTGTTGGAGCTGACGTTTCGATTTATGCTGTTTGACGCCGGGGAGAAGAAGGTGGCCCGGTATCAGCAGTATTTCTGCGTGAACAAGATCATGGACCGGATTCGCCGTGCGCAGCGGGACGGCAGCCGCCAGGGCGGCGTGGTGTGGCACACGCAGGGCAGCGGCAAGAGCCTGACGATGGTGATGCTGGCCGAGGCGATCGCGCTGGAGGGCGGGATTGACCATTACAAGATCATCCTGGTGACCGACCGGGTGGACCTGGACGACCAGATTTACAAGACCTTCCACCACTGCGGCACCGTGCCGGTGCAAGCCAAGACCGGCAAGCATCTGGCGGAACTGCTGTGTGACAACAAGGCGCGGATCATCACCACGGTGATTGACAAGTTCGAGCTGGCGGTGAGCAAGGCGGGCGTTCGGGATGAGAACCCGGACATCTTCGTGCTGGTGGACGAGAGCCACCGCGGCCAGTACGGCGAGCTGCATGCCAAGATGAAGAAGGCGTTGCCGAACGGGTGCTTCATCGGCTTCACCGGTACGCCGGTGATGAAGAAGGACAAGAACACCATCGAGCGGTTCGGCGGGCTGATCGACACCTACACCATCGAGCAGGCGGTGAAGGACAAGGCGGTGGTGCCGCTGTTGTACGAAGGTCGGCACGTGGACCAGAAGGTGGACACCGAATCGGTGGATGCCTGGTTCGACCGAATCACCGACAGCCTGACCCGCGAGCAGCAAGCGGACCTGAAGCGGAAGTTCACCTCGACGGATCAGCTCAACAAGGCCCAGCAGAAGGTTATGCGGGTCGCGTGGGATGTGGGCGAGCACTTCCGCGACAACTGGCAGGGCACGCCATACAAGGCGCAACTGGTCGCGCAGGACAAAGCGACGGCTCTGCTCTACAAGAAGTACTTCGACGACTTCGGCCTGGTCAGCAGTGAGGTGCTCATTTCCGGCCCGGACGAACGCGAGGGCGAGGAGGATGTGCATGAGGAGTCCGCCGATGCAGTGAAGGCGTTCTGGAAGAAGAGGATGGCCAAGTACGGCAGCGAAAAGGAGTACAACCGCCAGGTCATCAGCGGCTTCAAGAACGCCGACCAGCCGGAAATCATCATCGTGGTGGACAAGCTGCTGACGGGGTTCGATGCGCCACGCAACACGGTGCTATATCTCACCCGCCGGTTGAAGGGGCACACCCTGCTCCAAGCCATTGCCCGGGTGAACCGGCTCTATGATGGCAAGGATTTCGGGTATATCATCGACTATCGCGGCGTGCTCCAGAACCTGGATGAGGCACTGGACATCTACGGGCAACTGTCCGAGTTCGACAAGGAGGGCCTGGACGATCTCTGCACCGCGCTGGCGGACGTCGAGACCGAAGTGCAGAAGCTGCCGCAGCGGCATTCGGACCTGTGGGAGGTGTTCAAGACGATCCGCAACCGGGGGGATGAGGAAGCCTATGAACTGCTGCTGGCGGATGAGGAATGGCGTGAGAGGTTCTACGAACGGCTGAGCGTCTACTCGCGCACCTTGGCCATTGCTCTGTCGTCGTCGGCATACCTGGAAGCCACGCCTGAAGCCAAGCTGGAGCAGTACAAGAGCGACCTGCGGTTCTTTATGAAGCTGAGGACCTCGGTGCGCAAGCGTTACGCCGAGGTGGTGGACTTCAAGGAATACGAGGCCCGCATTCAGAAGTTGGTGGACCAGCACGTCGGAACCGGCGAGGTGGAGACGATCACCGACTTGGTGAACATCTTCGATACCGACGCCTTCGCCAAGGAGGTCGAGAAGCTGGGCAGCGCAGCGTCGAAGGCTGACACCATCGCGTACCGCACCAAGCGAACCATCCATGACCGTATGCAGGAAGACCCGGCGTTCTACCGACGGTTCTCTGAAATGCTGGAGGACGCCATCCGTGCCTTCCGCGAGCAGCGGCTGTCGGATGCCGAGTATCTGCGCAAGGTGACGGAGATCGCCGAGAAGATCAAGAATCGAACCGGCGACGATATCCCAGAGCCGCTGGCCCATCGCGACGTGGCCAAGGCATTCTTCGGCGTGCTACAGGATGTGTTCGCCGGGTACGCCGCCGATGGGATCGAGCCGCGTTCCATCAGCACCACGGCGAGCCTGGCCATTGACGAGATCATTCAGCAGAACCGAATCGTCAACTGGACCAACAACACCGACGTGCAAAACCGCATGATGGGCGCTATCGAGGACTACCTGTTCGACCTCAAGGAGCAGCACGGCATCCAACTGACCTTCGAAGATATCGACCGAATTCTTGAGATGATGCTCGACATTGCCAGGACACGATATGCCTGATTCATCCTCCCAGATCGTGCTCGTGGAACACGCGGGGGAGCATATCTCCGTGTCAGTTGAGTTCAGGAATCGGGGCCGGCTGTCCATCTCGGTTCACCCCGACGGCTCGGTCACTGCATTGGCTCCGTCAAGCCGAACGCTGGACGATGTGCTGACGCATTTGAATCGACGCCGATTATGGATCGCCCGGCAGCGCCGCCACTTCAAGAAGTACGAGCCGCTGCCGGTCGAGAAGCGGTACGTGCCTGGTGAAACACACCTATACCTCGGCAGGCAATACCGGCTGCGCGTGCATCCGTCGGATGACACTTCCGTTCGACTGGTGGGCCGATTCTTTGAGGTTGACATCCCCACGCCGAAGCATCCCCAGCCAATTGCCATCGCTATGAGGGAGTGGTATCAGTCGCACGCCGAGTCGATCTTTCAGAAATGCATTCGGCGCTGCATGCAATCGGCCTCAGCGCTACGACTCCCAATGGACGTCAAGCTCAGGGTTAAACCGATGGAGCGTCGCTGGGGGAGTTGCTCGAAGGCAGGCACGATCACCCTCAACACCGACTTGGTGAAGACGCCATTGCACTGCATCGACTACGTGATCATCCATGAACTCTGCCATTTGCACATTCACGACCACAGCCCGGCGTTCTTCAGGATGCTTGGGCGCTGCATGCCCGACTGGCAGCGGCGCAAGGCCCGGTTGGAATCCATGGTCATGCGGTAGCACCCGCGAGGTTTGAAAACTCGTCCGAGCGTAAGCTTTCACTCCATAAGCAGCAGTTCTGGCATCCTTTCACCCTTCGGTCTCAATGATTTCGGGAGAGCACCGTGCACGGTTCATCTCCTATTTCCGGGGAAGGCGGCCCGTTTTTTGAGGAAGAAGTAGTCGTCGTCTCGGAAGCCGTAGCCATCCGCTTGATGACCTTGATCTTGTTGTTGATGCCTTCCAGCAAGCTGGTGTGTAACGGCCGCCAGCAGTGGGCCAAGAGGCCTCGGAGGTAGCGTCGGAGGTTCCGGGCGAACTTTTTCAACGGCTCGATGCGACTACGAATCGCTCAGGCATACTCACCGCCCCCCGGGGATTCATGATGGCCCAGATGATCTGATCGAGTTTTTCGGATTGCTCGGCCTGCATTTTCCACTCACCCTTCATTCTGTACCCCTATGCCGGCCTGCCGGAGGCGGCGTTCCAATTCCTTGTAGATCGCGTACGCCACGAACGCCACCAGCACGTGGGCCTCAATCCGCCGGCGAAGCCGATGATACATCGGCCGGATCCGCAGGTCAGTCTTCGAGATTCGGAACGCTTTCTCGACATGCCACAACTGGCCGTAGTTTTCGATGATCTTCTCGGCAGACAACTCCGTGTTCGTCAGGTACCCTTTCAGGCCATCCCAACGGGCTGCCTGCTCGACCTTCCCCTCGTCGACCTCGACCGCCACGTCGCCGGTCAGCTTGAGGAACTTGTTGTAGCCCCGGTTGCTTAGATGCTCTTTCGTCATCCGCCCTGTGCCGACCCGCTTGCGAAGGCGCTGCAGCCCTCGCTCGCGATTGTGGGCATCCTTCCGGGCCCGCTTGTCGGAGTAGGCGACGATCAGACGGCGGCCCTCGCCCCGCAAGATTGCGGCCGAGGTACGCACGCAGGTGGAGCAGCTTTACCACGAGATGTATTTGGGGTGGCATCCCCATCAGCCCCAGCCGCGTCGCCGAACTGACGCAAACCATGTACGAGATCAGCTTCACATTGCCAAACGATCCCCAACGCCGGAGCATGCTGCTCCAGATGGACGACGAACAACGGCAAATCTACGAACTACTGTACTAACTTGGGTGTCCCAATTCGGAAAACAGGGATTATTTTTCCGCCGGTGAATTCGACGATATTACGGCAAAATCTCGCCTCAGCTGCCGCTTTGACGACTCCATTGGCAACCAGTATCCGACAAAAACAATTTGCATCTTGACTCACCATGCTTATAATTACACACGTTCTTAGGGCGGTGTCCATATCTCGGGAGTTCTGCTATCGAGCACTTGGTTGCAGTGAATTATCTTAAGGAGTACACAGCGATCATAGCGGCAATCAAGGAAACGGTCGTGCTCCGCGGCAGAATGTTAGGTTGGGGGTTGTTTTGCTGCCTGACGGCCTTGAACTTGGGCGGGGGGGCTTGGGCGGCGGGGATTGAGGCGATTGCTCGGCCGAGCGACGACCGGACCCTGTCGTTTGTCATCGCGGGCCAGATCGCGGAGGTCACCGTCAAGGACGGCGACCGGGTGCAGCGCGGCCAACTGCTTGCCCGGCTGGACGATGCGGCGGAGCAGGTGCAGTTGGCCCAGCTCAAGGCCCAAGCCGCGGATGAGTCGCGGATCGAGGCGGCCAAGGCCCAGGCCGACCAGCGCCGGGTCGAGCTGAAGCGGCTGTCCTCGGCGGACCGCCCGCCGCTGGAGGTGGATCGGGCCAAGCTGGAAGTGATCATCTCCGAGCTATCGCTTCAACTGGCCCGGTTCGAACACCGGCAGCACGGCCTCCGCGCCCGGGAGACCGAGATTCATCTGGACCGGATGCGGCTGGTCAGCCCCATCGACGGGCTGGTCGAGCAGGTCTTTCTGCAACCCGGCGAGGCGGCCGACCGGGAGCGCCCGGTGGTGCGGCTGGTCAAGATCGACCCGCTGCGCATCGATGTGGCGGTGCCGGTACGGCAGGCGGTGGGCCTTCGGGTGGGCCGGCCGGCCGAGGTTCGGATGGTCGATACCGACGACCGGCTTCCGGGCAAGGTCGTGTTTATGGCCGCCGAGGCTGACGCCGCGAGCCGCACCTTGACGGTGCGCGTCGAAGTCTCCAACCCCAAGCTCCACCGGGCCGGCACCCATGTGCGGGTCACGTTTCCAGAACCCGATTAAGAAGAAAGGGCCTCGTATGGCGAACGAAGACGGCAACAACGTTCACAGTCCCGAAGGAACGGACGGACAGCGCCAGGTGCAATTGCGCATCGCGGAACAGGACATGACCACGAGCTACGCCAACGCCTTCCGCACCAATGCGACGCCGGAGGAAGTGGTGATGGACTTCGGTCTGAACCTGCCGGCGCAGGCGGCCAAAGGCGGCGAGCCGCAGATGGATTTCCGGCTCAACCAGCGCGTGATCCTCAACTATTACTCGGCCAAGCGCCTGGCGATGGCCCTCTCGCGGCTGATCCATCACCACGAAGAGCAGTTCGGCGTCATCGAACTCGACGCCGGCAAACGCCGCAAGAGCTGATCCCGCGCCGGGCGTTCCGTAGTATGGCACCGCGTCATGTTGAGACCTGATATGGGCTTGGAACACAGCGCAACCGGACCTTCCAGCGGCGGCCTGCTTGGCCGCCTCGATGCCCTGCTCCAATTCCAGGGCACGCCGCAGGACTATGTGGCGGAGCTGCTCAAGCTCCAGTGTTCCGTGTCCGACACGGTCGAGGCCGGGGCCGTCATCCGCATCGACTCCAACGGACGTCCGCAGGTGTTGGCGCTGCATCCGCCGCCGCCCGCGTCGTCGCCCGCCCCCCCGTGGCTGGCGTCGGCCCTGCAAACGGCGGCCCAGGCCGCGGCCGCCCCGGACAGCACCCTCCGCCCGTTGCGTTCCGCCGACGACCTGTACGGGGCACCCGCTCGGCAACATCTGCTGTGCATCCCGCTTCGGACCTCCGGCCTCACGGCGGTCGCCGCGTTCGCCCTCAAGCCGGGGAACGACCAGACCCTGGAGGCGGCCCGGGCCTCGCTGGAGCTTGCCGTCGGCTACCTCTCGCTTTACGAGATGCGTCTGGCCATGGGGCAGCGGCA
>CAZBCO010000331.1:0-3536 GCA_964490295.1 uncultured Planctomycetota bacterium | reverse complement strand
TAGCCCGCGGCATTCCACTTGTTGGCCTCTAAATCCGCCAGGGTCTTGTACCTGAAGAGGTGTTTCCCATCGACGTATGCGTTGATCGGTGTTGCCGTGGTGGGGGTTTTATAGACGCCGCCGGCGGCGTTATGGACGGTGAAAGTCGGCGAGAAAGCGGGGTCGGTTCCGTCAAGTACCGCCTGCTCGCCCGGCGCGCTGCGGATGACGATCGGTTGTGTGGCCGTGCCGGACCGTGGAGCGTTCAAGTTACCTTCATAATAGTGGCCTTGGTGTAGTTGGACTTCATCTCCTGCCTGGGCCACAGATAACGCTTTGGCCAGTGTTTTGAACGAGAGGGCCTGACTTGCTCCGCTGTTGCCGTCGTCGCCGGTGGTCGAAACGTGATAGACCGTCCCCGTCGCCTCCGGAAAACTGTCCGCCCGTGTGGTTACGTTCAGGAACTGGTCTGCCCCCAGTGCCGGCGAGGCCAGGCGGATGGAATACTGTGTATCGGCCTTCAGGTTAAAGGCGCTGCCCTTGAAAAGGCTGTCCGCAACTTGGGAGAGCGGATGAATCGTGCGGTAATCCCCTGTGGAACCCGACTCCCTGATCGCCATCGATATCTCGGTCCCCTCCGGTGGAGCGATGTCGAAAGTATACGTGATCCCGGTATTGTGGAACGTACTGGTTGCATCGAAAGTATCCGCGAAGGCCGCGGCAGGAAACAAAAGCATAAGTGCAAGAACAATCAGTTTGTGACGATACACTGGCTATTCCCTCCGCTGGTTGAAACAATCGCCCGTCGGTTGACTTGCCGGCCTGTCTTTTTTATCGTGCGATAGACAAGGTTTGCGCGCGACGGACGAGAACCCGTAGTACTGCCCGAAAAGGCGAGCACAGATATTCAGGTCACATCTGCATGATAACGCGCTTTGCGCGGAAGTCAACAAGCTGCATTGTGATTATTGGGTCTGGTTGTTGTTTGCTGTCTATATCATCTACGGAAGCGACATTGACCGGGGCGGCGGAAGATGCGAACATATACGGCGATTGGCACGGACTCAACTCGCGGGGACGAGACGCCGCATGAACGACCGGAAGACGGCACATCCGACGGCCCTCCTGGTCTCCACCACGGTGGCCTACTATCTCCTCGACCTGATCAAGCGGATTTTTCTCTACGCCTATTTCGGCCCGCAACAGCTGGACGCCTATGTGGCGTCGTACAGCCTGATGGAGGCGGCGGTCAACGCCACCATGTTCACCGCACTGGCGGCGGTGATGATGCCGACGCTGGCCGCGGCCGAGCGCGAGGGGGGCGTCGAGCTGGCCGAGCGTTATGGTTCAACCGTGCTGCTCTTATCGACCGTGTTGCTGGCGGGGACGGCGGTTGCCGGGATGGTATTCGCTCCGGAGTTACTGGCTCTGTACGGCTTCACGGCCACGCCGGCGGGGTTGATCGTGGTGCGGCTGGTCTTCGCGGTGTTGCCCTGCTTCGGGGCGGAGAAGATTCTGCGGCAGATGCTGGAGCAACGCGGTCGCTTCGGCCCGCCGGTCGCGGCCTCGCTGGTGCAGCGGGTGGTGTTTCTGGTGGTGGTCATCGCCCTGGCGGCGACGGCCGACCTGATGGCCGCCGGGGTGGCGGCTCTGGCGGCAGGTGTCGCGGCGGCGGGCTTTCTTCTGCTGGCCCATCGGCGAATCGGCGGACGGCTTCGCGCTCCTCTGGGCCTTCGTTCCCCGTGGGTTCGGCGGACCGGTGCGTTACTGTTGCCGCTGGGCATTGCCGGTTTCTTCGCCCAGGCCCCGCTGGTCGACGGGTTGTTCGCCTCGTATTTCGGGCGCGGCAGCCTGAGCCTGTTGCAGTTGGCGGTGGGCGTGTACACCATTCCCATCGCCCTGTTCTGCATCTCGGTCGGCACGGCGGCATTCCCCCGGATGTGCGCCTCGGCGGCGGAGGGCGATCTGCCCGCCTTGCAACGCCACATTGCCGTGGCCGTGCGCCGCTCGCAGTATTTTCTGCTGCCGTCGATGTTTGGCGTGGTGGTGCTCGCCCGGCCGCTGATCCGGGTCGCGTTCCAGCACGGGGAGTTCAGCCCGTTCTACACGCCGATCACCGCCAACTGCCTGGTGGCCTACGCACTGGGCCTGGCGGCGCTGGGAATGCGGCCGATTCTCGCACGAGCCATCTACGCCGTGAATCGGTTCCGCTGGTTCGTGGCCGTCGAGCTGGTCACGCTGGCGCTGAACGTCGCGTTCAACTTGCTGTTCGCCGTGCAGTTCGGCTGGGGCATTGTGGGGTTGGCGCTCTCGACCTCGCTGGCGTCGTTCATCACCACCGCGATGCTCTGGGGCTTGACGGCGCGGTTTATCGGTGTTGACCGGATGCGGGGGCTGGTGAGCTCACTGGTTCGGATGGCCGCCTGCGCGGCGTTGATGGGGGCGGCGGTGTATGGAATGTGGGCCTTGGCTGCCTCGTTCGCCGAAGACGGCCCTTGGACTTTGGCGGCAAGCCTGGGAGGCTGTGTGGCGACCGGGGCGGGCCTGTACTTCCTGGCCACCGCCGTCGCGGGTATCGAGGAGTTCGCCGACCTGCGCGGGCTGTTCGACAAGCTTATTCGCCGTGCTCGCGGCTGACCCGATAGAGCGTCAAGGCTTTCTCGCGGGCGAGCTCCGCGAGGCTGCCGTCGCGCCGCAGCACGTCGAGCAGGCTCAGCGCGGGCTTGAACCGCGCGGCGACCACCGCCTCGTTGACTATGAGATGCGTGTAGCCCAACGCGACCAGCCGCTCGTGCAGCTCGCGCGGCGTCGCCAGCTTCGGGAAGTCCACCACGGCCTGGCGAGTCGGCATCCCCATCGCGATGTTCGCCGGCTCCCAACCCTCGCTGAGGAAATAATACAGCCGCTCGCCCACGTAGAACACCTTCGATCCCTCGGGCAGCGACAGCGCGCGGCGCGCCATCGGATAGACATCATCGACCCGCATCAGATAGTCGTGTCGCGATTCGGCACCCAGAACCACACTCGCCCGCCCCGCGACTCTACCGACGAACGGAGCCAACTGAAAGGCCAACACCACGACTAACAGGGGGACCAAAACGCGGCGAACCCAGCGGCAAGCGCTCAGCCTGTCGAAGGCCCACCCGGCAACCAGCACGCACGGAGCGACGAACGGCAACAGATAGCGCATCAGCGGGAACATCGGGATGATCATCACGAAGCCCAGCACCGCGAACGCGACCGCAAGCCACGCCCAGCGCGGGGCGGGTCTTAGCAACAGGATCAACGGCACCAATGCCAGCAGCAGCGGCCCCGGCGAGTGAATGATCCCCTCGGCCTGCGGCCACGCGCCGAACCCCCGCCCGAATCCCAGCGTCACGGCCACCGGAAACAACAGCTTGTGCAGGGCGTCGGTCGGGTAGGGGCGCGGTGCGGGCGTGTAAGGCACCTCGCCGGTCCATGCCGCGCTGATATGCTGCGTCGGGATCACATCCGCCAGAATCGGGTAGAACGGGTTGCCGGTGTTCAAGGTATTGCGAACGTACCAGGGGCAGCCG
>CAZBCO010000330.1:0-6499 GCA_964490295.1 uncultured Planctomycetota bacterium | reverse complement strand
CGTCCTGGCCGTATACGGCCGGGACATGTTTCCCTGTTCGGGTATGAAGGCGGGCGGGCCTCCCGTCCGATTACGCTCCATTATACCCGGCTACGCGGGGAGACTGCTCATCATAGAATCTGTCTCCTTATGGAACCATATCTTCCGCTCCGGAAGCGGCTTGTGCTGATGCCCGAGAAGGCCCTGGCCCTCGTGTGAGGGGCCGTTGGAGGAATGAAATAGACCGCCCCAAAGGATACGCTCATCTTTTCTCATCCACAACTTTTGACGGTATCTCGAAAGCGGTACGGCAAAACGAAAAACCATAATTCTTTGCCGCGCCCCTCGCGCTTCCTGGAATCCCTTATTGAGCCGGGCCGTCGGTGCTGCTATGATAAGGGCACCTTGAGGAGATGGTGCGGTGGCTGAGGGAATTCGTCTGAGTGGCAAGTCGCTGATGCAGCGCTACGGCCTGCCGGAGGGCGTGGCCCGAGCGGTGGAGCGGCTGAATGCCCTGCGGGTGGACGCGACGGAGGCGGTGTTGCAGGCCGCCGCCACGGATGCCGATCTGGCCGAGCTGCTCGCCTCCCCGCAACTTGAAGCCGCCGCGACACCCGACGGGGCGACTCCGCTGACCACCGAGACGCTGTTGGGGCTGGCCGAAAGTCTGGGCCTCGGCGGGTTGGCCGCCGCACTGACCGTCGAGCCGAAGCGCTCCTGGCGTACTCTGGGGCTGGGTCTCGCGACCGACGTCCTGCCGGCGCTGGCCCCGCTGACCGCGTTGCCGATTCGGCCCGCCGATATCGAGACGCTCTTCTCGCCCGAAGAGGTGAAGCGGCTCAAGCTGGTGGTGCTCACCAGTGCCGAGCCGAAGGAGCGGATCACCGGCATCCGCCGCCTGACGCTGGCCCCCGGCCCGGCCCGCGAGAAGGGGGCTGTGCTGCTCGCCGCCCTGGCCGACGACGACCAGCAAGTCCGCCTCGAAGCGATTAAGGCTCTGGTGCCGTTGGGGCTGAACCCGGACATTGCCCGCGAGGCGAAGCAGTTGGTGACCGGAACGCCGAAGTTGCAAACCGCGGCGGCGGTCCGCATCGGCCGCCTCGCCGCAAACGCCGGGCCGGGCGAGATCAGCGTCCTGATTACGCTGGCGGCCGGCACGCTGCGGGGCGAGCTGGCCGAGACGACGCGGGCCGAGCTGATCCGGGCGCTGCAACCGATGGCCCGGGCCGCGGCGAACCATGCCGCCCAGCGCACCGCGTTGGTGTCGCTGCTGGCCGACCAGTTGACCGAGCGGCCCGTCGCCCTGGCCGCCCCGGTGCGCAAGGTGCTGGCCGCGCTGGGCACTGCCAACCCCGACGGAGCGGCCGCCGCCCTGGAGGCGGAGACCGCCCGGGTCTCGGACCCCGAAACCCGACGGCTGCTGCTGGGGGCCTTCAGCGCGCTGGACGTCCCCGCCGAACGGCGCGGCCCGCTGGCCGAGCTGATGGTCGCCGAGCTGCTGGCGACTCCGGAGCCGGAGACCCACTGCCTGGGCATCGCCAACGCCCTGAGCCGCTGGGGCACCGACGCCCTCGACGCGCTGCTCGCCCGGCTCGACGACGCTCTGCGCCAGCCCAAGCATTTCATGCTGCGGGTGATCGACGGCCTCGCCGCCGGGCCTGATTGCCCCGCCGAGCGCAAGGCCGAGGTCGCCGCCCGCTTCCTCAAGCTGCTCAAGACCGACACCCCGACCACCCGCGCGGTGCTGCTGGAATGCGAGGTGCTGGCCGACCCCGCTCTGCCCCCGGCGCTGCAATCGGACCTCGCCGCGGAGCTGATTCAGCACGTCCACGAGTTCGGCGGGCCGCGGATGGTCGATGTGATCGAGGGCACCATCGCCCGGCTGGGCGAGCCGGCCATCGGGCCGCTGCTCGACCTGCTGACCGGGGGGGTGCGCGACCGGGAGCGCGTCAGCGCCGCCCGCGTGCTGGGGGTGTTGGTCGCCCAACTGCACGGCGCCGCCCCGCGCGTCTCGGAGCTGGCGGTGAACACCCTGATGGCCTGCGTGCGTCAGCTCGACCAGGACTTTCCCGACCGGAACGTTCTGGCGGCGAGCATCGGGCAGATGGCGACCAGCCAGGCGATGCCCGCCGATACGGTGCGGCGGGGGGCCGGCGGGCTGCGGGCGCGCATCGGCAACGAGCCGTATGCCTTCGGCCTGCTCGAGGGCCTGGGGCGCCTGGCGGCCAGCCCGCACGTCGCATTGGCGACGCGCATCGAGGTGGCCGAATCGCTGCTCCGCCTGCTGGAGGTGGACCTGCCGGAGATGCAGTCCAAGCGGTTCACCGGCGGCGAGAAGACGGTGTTCATCGCCGGGGCCGAGGCCGCGGCCTACACCGACATGATTCCCATCCTGCTCGCCGGGCTGCGCAATGTCTGCGTCAACGCCGGGTCGAGCACGCTCCGCGACCGGCTGGTGCGGACCCTGATGTCCAAGTGGCGCGAGGCGTCCAGTTGGCGGCTGGTCTGGGGGCCGGCGAACACGCTGAAGCTGGCGGAGGTGCTGGGCGAGATCGCCCTGGCACCCAACGCCGATGCCGAGCTGCGCTGCGAGATCGCCGCGGCTCTGGCCGCCGGGCCTGACGTGGTGCCGCTGCTCCGTATCCTCGAACGCCTTCTGGCCAGGGACTCGGCCTCGGAGGCGATGGGGGCGGTGGCGACGGCGGTCGGCGAGCAGGTGCTCGCCCGGCTGGCCCCGCCGTCGGGCGACCGCATCGAGATGCAGGAGCACGTCCCCCGGACGCTGGCGGTGATTGCCGCGCGGGAGGCCCTGGCCCAGGGCGACCGGGAGCGCGCCGAGCGCCTGCGCCGGGGCATCCTCACGGTGCTCTACAAGGCCCTGAGCAACCGTGTCCCCGGGACCCGCGCCGCGCTCGAACGGCTGGCCGCGTCGCCCGCGATTCGGGGCGAAGTCCAATCGGAAATCAGGAGCCGCCTCGGTGACGATTGACCGCATCCCACCCGAATGTCTGGACGCCATCGAGCGCGTTTACGCCGAGCTGGACGTCGAGCTGCGCGCCCTGGGGCATGCCTGCCGGGGCTGCGGCGACTGTTGCGACCTGGTCCGCCACGGGTTCCGCCTCTACCTCAGCACGCTGGAGCTGGCCCTGGTGCAGGAGCGGGCGGGCATCGACCGGCTGCCGCCGCAGCAGGACGGCCGGTGCGGATTTCAGTCGGGGCCGCACTGCACCATCCACCGCTTCCGCCCGCTGGGTTGCCGCACCTTCTTCTGCGAGGCCGAGGGGCGCCACCTGTCGGAATTGTACGAGCAATGCCTGAAGAAGCTCAAAGCCCTGGCCGAGCAATATGACCTGCCGTGGAATTACAGCCAGAAGTACCCGGAGTAGTTGCGGAAAAACCGTTGGCCCTCCCGCCGCCCCTCGTGCTCGAAACGCACCACAACGGCACGACGGCACGACGAAGAGCTTTGCGCCACGAAGGACACGAAGGGGAGGCGGTGTAAAATGGGGGCATGGGAGCGCGGGGGCATGGAAGAACGGGAGCATGGGAGCATGGGAGAGTAGTGAACGAGGAACGGGCTTTCCGTATATTGGAAAAAAGAAAAAAGACCAGAAAGCAAGGAGCAAATCCCCCGTGGTGAAAGGGCCTTGGCATGCGGTTATGGATGCCCCCGGCACGCACTTCCCAAGACGCACAGCGGCACCACGCGCTACCCTCTACTTTTCCATTCTGTCCAACGCCTCTACGGCCACGATCAGCGCGCGTTGGAGATGGAACGGGTCTTTGACCGGCAGGGCGACCACGGTGTCCACCTTGTTTCCTTGCCGATCCAGCCGTTGCGTCCATTCTCCGAATTCCCAAACGGGGAAATGGCGGAAGGTCCAGTCGTGGACGCGGCTGTACCATTCCAGGCACCAGGCTTCGCGGCAGTGTTCGTAGGCCAGCAGGAGGCCGGCGAGCGCTTCGGCGTGGACCCACCAGATTTTTTTCTCGTGGTTTTTCCAATAGACCGGTTCCTTGCCGTCCAGATCCACGCCCAGGAACATGCCGCCGAATTCCGGATCCCAGCCGCGCTCGACACACCAGCGCATGGCGCGGCAGGCTTCGGCCACGCGAGCCGGTTCGCCGAGATCATTGAAAATAAGGATTTGAAAATAGGTGGACTCCAATCCGTGGCCCGGCACGACCGTTCGCCCTTCCGGGGTATCCACGAAGGCGTTGTCCGTCGCGATATACTCCAGCAACGCCTTTTTCTCAGGCCGAACGAACCGGTCGAGGATCTGGGTTCCCATCCAGCGCGCTTTCGCAAGCATCTCAGGGTTGCCGGCGGCTCGTCCGAGCATCCAGAAGGCCAGCGAGAACTGCATGAACTCGCGGTGCGCTTTCATTCCCGGCGGCGTGGGATACGGCGCGGTGCCATAGCTGCCCGGTTTGGCCAGGCGCGCGCAAACCGTGGCGTAGGTTTCCTCGGCCATCGCCAGGGCTTCGTGGTTTCCGGTGGCGCCGAAGTATTCCACCAAGCCCATAATGGCAAAGGCGTCGGTGACGATGCTTTCCGGCCCCTGGAGTTTGCGCCCTGCCTCGTCGGTCAGGAAGACCCAGAAGCCCTCGTCGTCGCGTCCGTGAGCTTGGAGGAAGCGGAACAATCCATGAGCGATGTCCAACCACTCGGCTCGCTTCTCGATGCGGTTGTACAGTGCGCTGAAGGTCCAGAGGCCGCGCGCTTGGGACCAGATATACTTGTTGCGGCTCTGGATGGTGCCGTCGTCCCCGATGCAGGAGAAGAGTCCGCCATGTTCGAGGTCGAGTGCGAAGCGGGTCCAGAACGGCGTTACGTGTTCCAGAAGATGGTTACGGAGGTACGAGCGCAGGGAGGAGAAGGTTTGGGGCGTGACAGGAAGAGTGAACGGTTCCGGCTCGGCTGCTTTTGTTGCATGAGGATCCTGTTTCACGGCATCTCCTTGACGTTTCTCGTTCTGTCTAATCCTGCATTCTCCGGCCATCCACAGTTCCCTCACTCGCAAAAGATCGGGCTGCTCCAGGCCATTTGGCCGTTGGCTTGCAGCACGCGCAGCAGGTACCAGTCGCCGGGGCGGCACTCCGGATCGTTCCAGCTTCCGGTGCGCATCAACGCCGGCTCGGGCGTCCATTGGCCCATTCGAATCTTGGGCGCGGAGAAGACATCGGAGATGCTCTCCCAGATGTCTTTCTGTTCCAGCTCCCCCAGTGTGGCGCTGAAATCACGCGCCGTTTTCACGCCTTGCCGGACCGCTTGGAAGGAAACCGTCACCCGCGTGTCTTGCGTTCCGGCGACACGGGCGGCCACCTGCGAGGTCGGCCGCGTGTTGCTGCGAGCGGTGAAGGCTTCGAGTGCGATGCGATGGGCGTCGGACGTCGTGACGCGGTTCAGTTTTTCGTCGGAGGCCGGCCCGCCGGAAAAGCCGCTTTGCAGGTCTTCGAATTCGCCGCCTTCGACGACCATCTCGATGGACCAGAGGGTCATTTCCTTCGTGGTCATGGTGTCCCAGCCGAATTCCACGCGCAAGACGCCACGGCATTGTGGCGAGGCAGGAACGGGCGGATCGTCGGCGAGGGCGAAGGCGGTCCTGCCGTTTTTCAAAACGCGGAGCGTCTCGATCGGCGCCCAGCCGTGGACCTGGAAGCGGAATTCGCGTCCGGCCTTTGCGGGTACCACGTCACCCAGTATGCCGTCGTCGGTTTCGAATCCCAGGGCAATCCGGTCGCCGGTAACGGCGACAGTGTGCCGTTTTCGCAGGGCGGAGAAGACCGCAGCGCGGTCGAGACGGTCGCACCAGACGCCCACCATGCCTTCGTTGTAGCAGGCCGGATGACCGAAGTGATTGTCGGTGGACGCCGTCACACCGAGGCGCCGGCCGCGTTTGAGCTGCTCGATCAGGGTTTGTGATTTCTCGCTGCCGCCCATGGAGTGCAGCCAATATGGGTGCGGCGAGATGCTCTCCATGCCGCAGCCGTGCTCGGAGTGGATATCCACGACGGGCGACAACTCCGGATCAAGAGCCTCCCAGTTGGTGCCGCGCCAGCCGTGCCGGTAGGCGACATGATGGGGAATCATAATCGCCCCCTGTGTGCGCGCGTAAGCCTGCAACTCGGCCAGATCGCGCGCGGCACAGATCGGGGCCGGTCGGTTCCCCGGAAGAATCAAATGATAATCGCCGAACGCGCTGGAGTGCCATTCGAAGGCCTGGAAGCAGACAAACCGACCGTCTTCATTGGCGCTATCGGCCATCTGCCGGACTCTCTCCCATTCCGGGAGCACCTTCTCGGCAAACCCGCGGCGGTGATACTCGGCCAGTTTGGGATCGTTCGCCGGCGTATCGGGCCAGTGCCCATGCGGCGTGAAGGCGTAGAAGTCCAGCCCGGCTCCGCGTGCGATGGCATAGGAGCGTTCCACGCTCCCCTTGCCGTAGCCGATGGCGTTGTGGTTGTGCAAGTCGCCCCAGTAGAGCTTCATGGTCTGCTACCATTCGAACGCCGAAAA
>CAZBCO010000329.1:0-11955 GCA_964490295.1 uncultured Planctomycetota bacterium | reverse complement strand
GTTGGCGAAAGCCTCTCGAATATCGTTCATCACCAACTGACTGCCCATCACCGATTCCACTGCGGAAGTGATATTCCCCTCCGCGCCGCGGGCTTTATCCGTCGACCTGACAATATAGGTGTGAAGCGTCTTGCCGCCCTGCTCCACCGTGTCGCCCTTGGTCACCTCGCAGTCCTGCACTCCGCGTTCGGTAAGCAGCCCGCTCAGTTGGGCAGCGTCCAGGTTGCGGGGCAGTCGGACGATGACCTCGGTGCCGCCCACCAGTTCCGGTCGGTCGCCGCCTTCGATGCGACCGGCCTTAACCACCTCGACGTCCGCCATTTCGGACAGCCGGATGGCGTAGGTTTTCACGTCGGTATCGACAGTCTCCGCCAAGCGGAAGACCTCTTGCACTTCGAACTCCGAGAATCCGGCTGCCTGGAGGCGCGTTCGGACCTCGTCAACCGTTGCCGATTTATCCAGGTTGACCTCAACCTTCATGCCTGACCGAAATTCAACGCCCAGACGGTCGCCCGGCATGACGAACACCGCGGCCAAACTGGCCACAACCACAACGATGGAGGCCGTCAGCCAGGTCTTTCCGTACTTAACAAAGCCGATATTGGGGTCGCGAAGAATCTCGCGCATCCGCAACTTTTTGAGGGCGCCCATCTTAACCAGCGCCTCGAACAGCACGCGGGTAACCACCACGGCGGTGAACATACTGATGATGATGCCGTAGGACAAGGTCGTGGCAAAGCCTCGTACCGGCCCGGTGCCGAATTCGTGCAAGATAACGGCGGTGATCAGCGTGGTCAGGTTGGCGTCAATAATCGTGGTTAACGCCTTGCTGTGGCCGTCGCGCATCGATTTGAGCAGCGGCTTATCGGCCATCTTCTTTAATTCTTCACGGATACGCTCAAAGATAAGCACGTTCGCATCGATGGACATGCCCACGGTCAGCAGGATACCAGCGATGCCCGGCAGGGTCAGCGTGGCCCCACGAAGTGCGAGGGCGGCCACCAGAATCAGAAGGTTCAGGAAGAGGGCGAAGGCAGCAATGGCTCCCATCTGCATGTAATAGATGATGACAAACACCACCACGGCGATAAAGCCGACGAGAATCGCCTGTTGGCCCTGGATAATCGCCTGCAAGCCCTGGTAGGGGCCGACGTACTGCTCCTTCTCAAGCGTCAAGGGGGTCCGCAAGCTGCCGGAACTGATCACGATGCGCAGTTCCTCTGCGGAATCCTGGGTGAAACCGCCGCTGATCTGGGCAGAGCCGAGAATCGGCTCGTTAATCACCGGGGCGGAGTGAAGGGTTCCGGGCTTGACCAGATTTCCGGAACTGTCGCGGATATCGTCGAGGCAGATGGCCAGCCGCTCGCCGACATTTTGCCGGGTGACACGCCAGAAGGCGTCCCGGTCGACAAAGCGCACGTTGACCACATGCTCGCCCTTGTCGTTTCGACCGAGCGAAACGCCCTCTACCCCTTCGCCGGTCAACTTGATCTCATCTTCAACCAACAGGCGTTCGGCAGGGACCTTCTCGCCCCGGACCACATGTTCTCGAATGGTGTACCAATGATAGCCCTTGGGGGCCTGTCCCAGGTCCTCTGCTTCCTCATAAACCTTGGGATATTTCGCTCGGTTGACCACCAGGCGGAACTCGAGCCGTCCGGTTCGGGTGATGATGTTGCGAACCCTGGCCACGTCGCTGGCGTCAAAGCCGGGAATCTGCACCAGAATACGGTCTTCACCCACCGGTTGAACGCGGGGTTCGGTCAGGCCGAAAGCATCGATACGGCGCAGAATAATATCCGCCACCTGCCGGGCCCCCAAGGCCCCTTCCTGATCCCCTTCCGGGGCCATGATCCGATACTCCAGCTCGGTACCGCCGCGCAGGTCGAGGCCCAGGGTCAAGCCGCGCACCGTTCGCTCTACCAGGCGGTGCTTGACATAGAACTTCCCCTCGACCAGTTCCGGCTCTCCGATGACCTCCAACTGGCGTTCGGAGACGTTATGGAAGGGCATCGTCAACCACGCGACGGTGTCCTTGAGTTCCACACGGCGAACCACCTCCCGCTGCGTTCGGGCAGTTGGAGAAATCCGCCCGGCAGCATCGACGTCGGCGTCCGGGTTCCGGTCTCGGCTGTACTCTTCGGAGAGCCTGTCCTTCACCTCGATCACATCGACGACCGTGTCTTGGATCGGGTAATTCACCATGCACACCAGCAGGGTGAGCAACAAGATGGCCACGACGCGACCATAGGTATCCTTGAACAACCACCCCGCCATCTCAAACGGTGCTTCAATGATCTTCTTAATCATCGAGTTTCATCCCTGTATGGTTTCTGCGACTGACAGCCCCTCATGAGGCTACATCTGGGCCGCTTGGTTCTCTTTGCTCTTGCTCACCCGCGCGATCGCGGCTCTTGAAAACGTCAACTTGGTATTGTCGTCCACCTTCAATACCAGTTGATCTTCTTTGACTTGAACGACTTTGCCGTGAACCCCTCCGATGGTCACGACCTCATCCCCCTTCTCCACGGCATCCAGCATCGATCGTCGCTGCTTTTCGCGCTTGCGTTGCGGTGAGATAATAAAGAGGTACATCACCACAAAAATGAGCACAAAGGGCAGCAACAAGCGAAACATCGGGTTGCCCTCAACCCCCGCCCCTGCACCCGGCGTGGTCGCCGGGGCGGCGGCATCGGCGGCGAACATCACAAACGAACAAAACCGATCCATCATCCTGCTTTACTCCGTCACTTCGGTTGCGGGGGATTCTTGGGCCATCGCGGCCAAGGTCTCCGCCCTGAACTGGTCATACCGATCATCCAGAATGGCTTGACGCGCCGAGCGCATCAGCTTCTGGTAAAACGTCAAGTTATGCACCGACACGAGCGTCAACGCCGCGATCTCTCCGGCCATAAACATGTGCCGGATAGCGCCTCGGCTGAACCCTCGACAGGCCCGGCACTCGCACCGCTCATCTATCGGCCGCGTCGATGTCGCGTGGGCTGCGTTGCGCAAACGTACCCGCCCGTGGGCGGTAAACGCGCAAGCCCCGCGAGCGTTCCGCGTGGGCATCACGCAGTCGAACATATCCACGCCTCGCCCGATGGCCCTGAGGATATCATCGGGCGGCCCGACGCCCATCAGGTATCGGGGCTTGCCTTCCGGCAATTCGGGCGCCGCAACCGACGTGACCTCGTCCATCAACAAAGGGCCTTCACCCACGCTGACGCCCCCGATAGCATAACCATCAAAAGGCATTTGCGCCAGTGTTTGTGCGCATTTCCTGCGTAAATCATGGTAAGTACTTCCCTGGACGATCCCGAACAGGGCCTGCTCACTGGACCGGACGGCCAGCGATCTTTCCGCCCAATCCAGGGTTCGCTGCATCGCTCGCTCGGCCTGGTCCCGCTCGCACGGATACGGAACGCACTCATCCAGAACCATCATAACATCTGATCCCAGCGTCTCTTGTATCTCCACTGCCCGCTCCGGGGTGATGAAAAATCTCGCCCCGTCGATATGGGACTGAAACTGAACACCCTCGTCGCTTATGCGGGCCAAGGTGGCCAACGAGAACACCTGAAAGCCTCCGCTGTCGGTTAAAATCGGTCCGTCCCAATTCATGAAACGGTGCAACCCGCCGAGCTTACGAACCGTTTGCTCGCCGGGGCGCAGCGCGAGGTGGTAGGTGTTGCTCAGTACCATGGTCGTGCCGGTTTCGGCCACCAGCGATGGGATCAGGGCCTTGAATGAGCCTTGGGTGCCCACCGGCATGAAGAGCGGCGTCTTGACCTCGCCGTGGGCGGTTTTCAATCGCCCGGCCCTGGCCCCGGTGGTTGCGTCCACATGCTCCAACACAAATTCCATACAATCGTTCCGCTCAATTCACCCGTTCAGGCTCCGCCGCCGACAAGACGGCCAACGCCAGGCACACCCTGCATCAATACTCTTTTCGCAACTTGCAGTCCCGGTAGTAATGCCCCAGAATGACTTTGTAGGGGTGGCCTTCGTCGGCCATTCCTTTGGCTCCCCACTGGCAAAGGCCGACACCGTGGCCGAAACCCTGACCCTCAAACACAAATCGGTTCCGTTCTCCGGAAACTTTAAAACGTGTGCTTCGCAGATTAATTTTCTTCCGAACCAATCGGACGCGAAACTCCTGTCCGGTCAAGGCCTGTGCCCGTCCACCGGAGCGATGCAACAAGACGCGCCCCACCCGCCCGTCCAGCCCGATATTTTCGAGGGCCAAGCCCTTCAGGTCGGGCACCCCCACCGCCGCCGCGAGGTCGGCAAGGCTGGCCGAGGCCTTCCATTGGTACACCGGGGCCTTGTTACAGTAGCCACATTTGGTGCTTCGCAGGGGGGATGTGGCGTCGTTGAGTTCCAGCCGCGGGTCGGCGGTTCGCCCGCCGCAACAAGAGTGGTAATAGGCGGCGATAAGCTCGCCGCCATAGATGAGCACTTGCCCGAAACTCGCCTCGACCGCCGTATTGGTGCTCTCATGTTCCACGCTCAAGCCGCCGTAACGTTGATCGGCTGTCGTCGCTCGAACATCGTATGCCCAGGCTTTGCGTTTGGCCATTCGGTCGAGGGCGTAGGACCTGGCCGCCACCGCCTGGGCCTTGAGGGCTTCGACCGGCCAGTTGGGATAGGACTCTACCGGAACGACACCCCGGAGATACCCCTCGACATCAAGGATGTTCACAACGTGAATCGCATCCTGGTGTGCGATCAGAACCAGGCTCCCACGATAATGATGTCCGCCAAGCAGCAAAGCGACGCCCTCCGGCTCTACGCGGACCGGCAGGGGCGTCCTGATGATGTCACCGACAAGGAGGTCTCCCCCGATACAACGGACGGCTTGGCTTTCAAGGGCTTCGCCCTCCAGGATAAGCCTCGGCTCGTCGCCATCACCCAACAGGAGCAACCGGAACGGCCCGGGCACGGCGAGTTGTGTATGGCTCAACTTATCCGAGAGCAGAACCCGAATATCAGGCACGCCGCCGGGCGGCGGCGGAAGCTCGACACGGTCTGAACACGACGTCGCAAACCCCACCAGCGCAAGGCACACACCGCAAAGCAGCGCGCTGCGGCCACGTTCAATTGCCTGGGACGCGATGCACCTCAACATGAGTATCCTTGTAGCGTTCATACTCGCTGAAAATACAACCACAATATTGCTGCCGATACAGGCTCATCTTCCGGGCGCGTTCCTGACCCAACACCGAGCGGTGGCGCAGGTCACGATAGATAAACTCAAGGCCCGCTGCCTCTGCTGCGGCTTCGCCCGCTCGGCGTATGGCCCCGTGGTCCTGGTGGGGGCTGGCAATCAATGTGCTCGAAAAGGCCTCGGCGCCCTGCTCTGCCGCGAAGCAAGCGGTTTTGCTCAAACGCTCCGCATAACATTTTTCACAGCGGCCCTGCCCCTCGGCCCCAACCATCGCCAAGAACTTCTGCAATCCGTATTCCTGGTCGACGTGACCGGCAAAGCCTTCCCGCTCGGCTAGAACTTGAAAGGCCTTCAGCCGTTTGCGAAATTCAAGCAGCGGATGGATGTTCGGATTATAGAAATACGCGAACACATCACCCAAGGCGGCGAAATCATCCCATGTGCCCGCAAGACAGGGAGCACAACAGGTATGAACCACGAGCTTCATCCAGTGGAGCCCTCGCCCATCGAGTCCGGAGAGTCGCGGAGTTGGCCTATTCCTCGTCGTCGTCCGCAAGGCTCAAGCCCCGAGCGGCCAGCTTGGCCCGAACTTCATCCAAGGAAGTGCGCCCGAAGTTCTTGGTGGTCATCAACTCTTCCTCGGTGCGCTCGGTCAGCTCGCCGATGGTCTGGATGCCCAGCGAATCGATGCAACGCCGGCTGCGCATCGTCAACTCCAACTCGTCAATGCTGTGTTGGAGAATATCTTTACTCGCGTCGGCCTCGGCCTTGCGCGTGGCGGCCAACACACGGCGCGTGACTTCGTCCATGTTTTCTTCTTCAAACATCCCCAACTGCAAGCCCTTGCTGTTGAGCACGTCCCGGATCTCGGTCAGCGACGTGTCGCCGAAATTCTTGTAGCCCAGCAGTTCCGTTTCGGTCTTCTGCACCAGGTCGCCGAGGGTGCGAATCTCCATCTTCGCCAGGCAGTTCCGGCTGCGCACCGACAATTCAAAGTCCGAAATCGGGATCCGCAGGATTTCAACGCGGCGATAGACCTCTTTCTGGAGATCATCGTCCACAATGGTGTCCATCGACGCGATGGCTTCGCTATAGTAGAGGCGGGCGCGGGCTTCCAGAGGGCGCACCTTCAAGACGCGCTGGAAACATTCCGATGCGTCGTGATAGCGGCCCATGTCTTCATACAACACCCCCAGATTCATCAAGGCCCCGATGTAGTTGACGCCGTTGGCCACGATCTCTTCGTACAACCGGATCGCTTCAGCATCATCCCCCGCGAGATTGGCGTTATACGCCATGCGGAACTTGGCCTTCAGGCAATTGGGGTCGTTATCCAGGGCACGCTGGTAGCAGGCATCGGCCGAGCCGGAATCCCCGTTCAGGTCGTGCAGCAGCCCCTTGAGATACTCGACGTCCGCAGCGGCGGCGCTGTTTGAAGCGGCGACTTTCAACGCCTCTTCCGCGGCGGTGCTTTCCCCGGTCTTGATGCAGGCTTCAGCCGCGACGAGAGCCGCCTCGGTGTCTTTCGGGTCGGCGGCCAGTACGCTTTCCGCACATTCCGCCGCTTTACCGGGCTGTAGAAGCTCCAAGTGACAAAGGGCCGCGAAATAATCGGCATCCGCCCCACGAGTGGCCTCATCCAGTAAGCCGACGGCCTCCTCCGGGCGTCCCAACAGCCAGGACGCAATGCCGTGCCTCAGCTTGAGCATCGGCCCGGCCATCGATGTGGCCAGCGACGACGATGCGTCCGCCATTTCCGCGACCACCTCTTCGGCAGTCGCACGGAGATCCTCGTCGGTACAGAGTTGCTTGCGCAAGTCGATCAACTCCGAGCGGGTCACCTCCTCGGAGGTCAACATCGAACGCACATCGATCTGGGGGGCCATCGCTTCAGACATCGGTATCTCTCCAGCTTATAACGGACTAAGCGCGGCTCGTGCCGCACCGGAGCGCGAAAGCCCCATATTATATATGGCCCCATAGCGAGCGCAAGCGCTATATCCTCACCCGATCGTATTATCTGCCCTATCTGATTGTTATAAAGTCATTTACGAGAGACCAAGCGCCTGGCCACGGCGTGGCCTGGCAGCCGGGGTTCTCCCGATTGCCCCGGGCCGCAGGCTTGGCCCGCCAAACCACACCTTGACGATGCGGTATTTTTGTGCATACTATTCCCCAAGCCCCCGACGGTGCAAAGAGTTGCTGTCGGGAGAGCACTAGCCATCATCCCGCGACCCAATGAGGAGTCCTTATGGACACATCGACGCGAACCGTTGGTAATCTGGAACTCACCATACATACACTTAAAACTATTATTATCGGAGCCGGCGGGGCCGGACTCCACGCGGCGGACCAACTGCACCAACTGGGCCACGATGATATTGCAATCGTGACGGCCGCTTCGGGTGGTCTCTCCGGTGAGGAGGCCCACGCTGAGGCCGTTTATCATCGGATGGGGATGGACTGGGATAACCCTGACTCGCCTCGAAAGCTTGCCGAAGAGCTGATGGACCGAGGCATGACCCACGGCGACACCGCTTATGTGGAGGCCTTGAACTCGATTCCGGCATTCCTGCATCTGGTCAGCAACGGCCTCCCCTTCCCACGCGATACCTACGGTAATTTCATCGGTTCGGGGCCTAAGGAGCGCTGCGCCTCGGCTGGCCCGCAGACTTCGGTGCTTATGACCCGGATGTTTGAAGAGCGCGTCAAGGCCAACCGCACAAAGATTTTCAATCGCCACGAGGTCATTGCCCTGCTGGTAACCCAGGTCGACGGCAAGAGCGAAGTGGTCGGCGCGTTGGCCGTCGATCTCCGCAACGCCTCGGAGCCGGGCCAATCTCTGGTTGTGTTCAACTGTCGCAACGTCATCATGGCGACCGGCGGCTCCAGCGCCCTGTTCGCCAACTGCATTCTGGGCGAAGGCTCACCCAGCAGCTTGGGCCTGGCGGTAAAGGCCGGAGCACGGGTGGCCAATCTGACCGAGACTCGGTTTGGCATCGCTCTGGCCAAGTCGGGGCGTCCGTTGGCCGGCAATTGCCAGCGCGTGATTCCCACGTATTACAGTGTGGGACGCGGCGGCCGCACCCAGGAGATGTTCTTCGCCAAGTACTTCTCCGCCACCCGCCAGATCGGCTCGGCCATCTTCCTCAAGGGCGAGGCGTGGCCGTTCTCGACCGCGCGGCTTCAGGCTCTTGGCCCCTCGGTCATTGATATCGCCATCTACAACGAGCTGGCGGAAGGTCGCCGGGTGTTTGTCAGCTATGCCGAGAACGTTAAGGGCGAAGACATCGGCCAGTTCAACATCTCGCAGCTGGACACACCGGCCCGAAGCTGGCTGGAGAAACACAACGCCACTCAGTTCACGCCGTTCGACCGCCTGCGCCACGTCGACCCGGAGTGCATCGGAGAACTTCTGGACGCAAAGGTGGATTTACGCGAGCCGCAGGAGGTCACGCTCAGCGCCGAACAGACCTTTGGTGGCGTCGCGGTGGATACCTCCTGGGAGACCAACATCCGGCACCTTTTCGCCGTCGGCGACGTCTCCTGCACCCACGGCAACCCGCCCGATGGGGTTGAGTTGAACGCCCGTCAGGTGGGAGGCATGCGTGCCGCCGAGCGTATCGTGCGGGACCACACCGCTGGCCCGATGCCACTGGACACCTTCCTCACGACCGTCGGTCCGGACCTCGAAGCGGAAATCGCCAACGTCCAGCATTATGTCTATGGCCCACTGGAACTGCCGTCGGTACGGAATGTCCGCGTCGACCTCCAGAAGCGAACCGATCAGGCTGCCGGGATGATTCGTGGGCTGGGCGGATTGGACGAGGCGATCAACGCAACGCGAGGCGTTTACCAGTCGATCCGCACCGAAGGCCAACGGTTGGCACGAGCCAGCGAGTTTGTGCCCGCCATTCAGAACGAGCTGCTTTGTATCGCCCAACTCGCTTTTTTGGAGCAGATGAAGGCCTATATCCAAGCAGGTGGCGGAAGCCGAGGGGCTTATCTGGTGCTTGACGAGCGCGGTGATGCCACCCTGCTGACCAAGCGCGGCTCGGAAATGCGCCATCGGAACGAGAACATGGGCCTGCGAAGCCAAATCTTCGAAACGGTGCTGAAGGACGGCACCACCTTCGAAACCCAAGCCGTTCCGGTCCGTCCCATTCCCCCGCCAACGCCATCGGCTTAAGGTAGTTCAGGCAGCGGAAACCTTCAATCCTTCAGCCGAAGCGGAGCGATGCGTGGGCACCGCTCCGCTCGGTTTTTCCGATGCCGCGATCTTATGGTTTGCACAAAGAGCTTTCTCGCCGTAAACTGAAGGGCGTGGTCCTTGGTCCGGCAACCCTATGGAGGATGGTTCCATGCGAACTTGGATTATTGTCGCCGTGGTCATCAGTGTCGGCATCGTCGCCTTCTCGGTGCCCTCTTGGTCGCAGGATTCCGCCCGCATCGGAGCGGTTATTGATGTCAGCGCCTTGACGAAAAAACTGGACGCGATGCACGACGCCCTGCTCGACCTCAAAAAGCAAAACGAAGAGATGCAGAAGGCCGTCATCGAAAGTTCCAAGGCCCTCACGTCCATCGCCACCAGCACCGGCGTGGTGGACGGCAATTTCGTCAGCCGCCTGCCCGTTCGGTGGGAATACAGCTTCGTGCGAACCCGCACCGACAAACTGGCCAACCGATTAGGCGCCCAAGGCTGGGAACTTGTCGGCACGTCTGAGAAGGACGACCTCTATCTTTACAAACGCCCCCTGCCCGCGCAGGTCGGTGTCGAAGAATAACCGCTTTTCAGAGGATCGCCTATGTTATTTGAAACCAGCTTGACCGTCTCCGAGTCGAAGCGCCTGATCGGCAAAGGCGTTGCCGCCATGCCCGCCATCCGAAAGGCCGGCGAGGTCGGCACCATTGCCATTGCCACCGGCAGTACCAACGGCTACTGTGCCGAAGAAATCACCCGCAAGCCCATTGAAAAGACCAAGTACATGACCGGGGCCACGCTGCCGTCGGGCGTGGAGCGCAAGGGCCTGCTCTCGCGCGAAGTGCCGGACATTGTGCTCAAACGCGGCGATTGGGTGGAAGGCATCACCTTGGCCGAGGCGCTGGCCGAGATGGGTTCCGGCGATGTCTTTCTCAAAGGGGCCAACGCCCTGCACTACGCGACCCGCCGCGCGGGCGTACTCATCGGGCACCCCACCGGCGGCACGGTCGGCTCGGCCTTGGGCACCATCATCGCCCGTCGCATCACCTTCATCTGCCCCGTCGGGCTGGAAAAATGCGTCGCCGAACCCCTGGAAGAGGCCCACGAGTTCATCACCTCCGACACCGACACCCTGGGGCCGTCGTTATGGGTCTTACCCGCGCAGGTGGTCACCGAGATCGAAGCCCTCAAGATTTTGACCGGAGCGGATGCGATGCAGACCGGGGCCGGCGGCCTGGCCGGAGCGGAAGGCAGCGTCTGGCTGGCCATCCGAGGCACCCCGCAGCAGATTGACACCGCGAAAGTGCTGCTCAACTCACTGCACGGCGAGCCGCCGTTTGTGCGAGAGGGATAGAACAGAGGCGAGCGGAATTAAACGATGTATCACACTCGGCTAACAATCATTACCCTTATGCTGACGGCCGTTGTCCAGAACGCCGTTATCGCCGATGATGTGCGCCTGGGGCCCTATCTTCAGAACATCCAGCCCACGTCGGTGATCATTCGCTGGCAAACAACCACCCCGGTTCGCAGCCGTGTGGTTGTTACGGAAAACAAGGATACTGTTTTCGACCGTGTCAATCCCGATCCCGTGACACAGCATCGCATTGTAATTGATGGGTTGAAGCCCGACACATCGTATGCTTATCGCGTCGGCACAAATGATTTTCTGGGCCGCATGTTCCGATTCAAGACAGCCCCAGGCCCTGACGCCACGATTCGCTTTGTGGTGATGGCCGACCCCCAGTTCGATGCCAGCTCCGGAGCAAAAGAATATACTCCCCTGCTCCGGCAGATTCAGAAAGCCGATCCAGACCTGCTGCTTATCGCGGGCGACTTGGTTGAGCGTGGCGGCTCTGACGCCGACTGGGCACTCTTCTGGAAGACAATGACCGATGGAGCCAACGGGCACTTGGCACAGAACATCCCCATCTATCCCTGCCTGGGTAATCACGAATATTATTATGGCGGTCGGCAAGGCTATCAGCAGCCCTACTCCGAGCAAGCAGTGAGCAAATATCTTGGCTTCTTCGACCTGCCCGACAACGGAGCCGCTGACCCCGATCATCGCGGGCGGTACTACTCCTTCCGCTACGGCCCGGCGGCCTTCATCGTTCTGGATACCTGCAACGACGATTCTGCCCCGGAATACGACACCAGCACGCTGATCACCGGCGGCAAGTCACCGGGCTTCCACCCCGGCAGCGAGCAATACCAATGGCTTGAATCGGAACTCGCGAAAGCGCAGCAAGAAGCCGTGTTCACCTTTGTGATGTTCCACCACTCCCCCTATTCCGCAGGCGTCCACGGGAATCCAAATGAGCGCCAGAGCAGCTATCCGACGCGCGTCCTCGACGACCTCTTCCACAAATATGGCGTAGCCGCGGTCTTCAACGGCCACGACCACATCAACCAGCGCAGCCATACCGTACGCAACGGACGGGAGTTACCGTATCTGACTGCTACTGCCAGTCAACCGCGCGCAGCTATCGATGGCCCCCGAATGCGTCCCAGTGAGAACCCGGCCGCTGG
Organism: uncultured Planctomycetota bacterium; assembly: GCA_964490295.1. GTDB lineage: Bacteria > Planctomycetota > PUPC01 > PUPC01 > PUPC01 > CAZBCO01. Next base: position 52 of record CAZBCO010000329.1, on the reverse strand, counting down.
CTATCTTCAAGTCCTCGCCACACAGTCCCGGACGTACATCCGGGTTGAGGTT
>CAZBCO010000328.1:0-3372 GCA_964490295.1 uncultured Planctomycetota bacterium | reverse complement strand
GGAACAATGGGACCCCAACCGTGCCAAGCCCTGAAGGGGCGGAATAGACGCCATCTCAATCACGGGCGGGAAGCCTGTGGCACGTTTTTTTGAGCACGAGCACGAGTATGAGTATGAGTATGAGTATGAGCACGAGGTGATCTCATGCTCGCATGCTCGCATGCTCCCATGCGCCCATGCTCCCGCGCTCCCATGCGCCCATGCCCCTCCGCGACCTCCGCGTCCTCTGCGGTGAAGGGTTCCCCGCCCCGGAAGTGCGTCATGCGCTTTCCGCGACGCCCTCGGTGAAGCATCCGATGTTGCGGTATTTGCGGCGGCGTTCGAGAATCAGGTCTTCGGGTTCCATCCGGCCAAGCTCGTCGAGGTTGCGGAGCAGCGAGGCTTGGAGGTTCTCGGCGGCGGCCCGGCGGTTCCAGTGGTTGGCGGGCAGGGGTTCGGGGGTGATCTCGTCGACGATGCCCAGTTTATGCAGGTCCTGGGCGGTGAGCTTGAGGGCCTCGGCGGCCTGGGCGCGCTTGTCGGCGGTGCGGAAGAGGATGGACGAGCAGCCTTCGGGGGAGATGACGGAGAAGATGGAGTGCTCGAACATGCACAGGCGGTTGCCGACGCCGATGCCGATGGCCCCGCCGCTGCCGCCCTCGCCGATGACCACCGAGACGATGGGCACGCGGATTTTGAGCATCTGCAGCAGGTTGTTGGAGATGGCGTGCGGCTGGCCGCGCTCCTCGGCCTCGATGCCGGGGTAGGCTCCGGCGGTGTCGATCAAGGTGACAATCGGGATGCGGAATCGCTCGGCGAGCTGCATCTTCTGCAAGGCTTTGCGGTAGCCTTCGGGGTGGGCCATGCCCCAGTTGCAGGTCAGGCGTTCTTTGGTGGTGCGGCCGCGCTGCTGGCCGATGATCATCACCGGGCGGCGGTCGAGCTTGGCGAAGCCGCAGAGCATGGCGCGGTCGTCACCGAAGGCGCGGTCGCCGTGCAGCTCGACGAAGTCGGTGCAGAGCATGTCGATATAGTCGGCGGCGGTGGGGCGGTCGAGGTTGCGGGCGATCTGCACCTTTTGCCAGGGGGTGAGGTTGCCGAAGATTTCGCGCGCGGTGCGGTCCAGTTGATCCTTGAGCTGGGCGATCGGCTCGCGCAGGTCATAGCCCTTGTTCGCCTGGAAGTTCTCCAACTCCAGAATCTTCTTGTGCAGCTCGCGGAGCGGTGCTTCAAATTCCATGCCGTTTCCGTTCATCCGTGTCCTCGCCTCCAACAGGGCCTGAGTGTCGCCGGGCTATTGTCCACAGATGAGGGTCATTTGTCAAATACGGAGATGGCATCGAGCCGGTCGATAATCGCCTGCATGCTTTCGGGGCGATGCTCCGGCGCCTTGGCGATCATGTGCATCACCAGGTCGTCCATCCGGCTGTTGACGGCGGGATTGTAGGTTCGGAGGTAGGGCGGGCGCTCGGCCAGGTGCCTGCGCAGCAGCTCGTTGCGGTCGTCGGCGGCAAACGGGGGGCGGCCGGTGAGCATCTCGTAGAGGGTGATGCCCAGCGAGTAGATGTCGGTGCGCACATCGGGGGCGCGGCGCAGGATGGTCTCCGGGGCGATATACAGCCGGGTGCCGGCGATCTTGCGCCGGGCCAGCCGGCCGAGCCACCCCTCGCGAATCCGCTCCGACAGGGCGAAATCGATGATCTTGGTCAACCCCTCGTCGTTGACCAGGATGTTCTCCGGCTTGATATCACGATGGACCAGGTTCTGCTGGTGGACGTAGGCCAGGGCCTGGCAGGTTTGCAGGATGATGTTCCGGGCGTGTTTGCGGATGAATTCGGGGCTGCGCACGATGCGCATCTTGAGGTTTTCGCACTCGAAGAACTCCATCACCAGCGCGGACATCGCGCCGTTGCGGATGTATTCGAGGGCTTCGACGATGTGCGGGTGGTGCATGGCCAGCATCCGCCGGGCCTCGCGGTGCATCATCTGTTGGGCCGACCGCTTGGGCGCGGTGTCGGGGAGCAGCATCTTGACCGCGACCAGCCGCCCGTGGGCGTCGGTCGCGCGGTACACGGTGCTCGTCTGGCCGACCCAGAGCGTCCCCAGAATATGATATTTCCGCAACCCGTCTTGAGCCATTGCGCCGTCTCAACACCCTGCCCCGGCTGGGCTGACCCCGATGGACCGCCCGGCGGGCATCATACCACCATCGACCGGGCAATCCAAGCGCCCGGCGACGCCATCGGCCCGCGCCCCAACCTTCGTGTCGGCTGAAAACGCCCTGCGTTCACCCCAAACTGTCGCGGCAGCACGTCGGGGCGGTTCGTGAACCGCCCTTCCGCTAAAGCCGCTCGGCGATGTGGCGGGCGAGCGAGGCGGGAGACCCGGCGGTGTGCTCCACGGCCACGCCGTCCGGCACGCCCAGCGCCCGATACACCGCCCGCGCGGGGCGCAGCAGCTTCTGCGCCGCCGCCGCGTCGAGCCGCCGGCTCATCTGGTCCACCGGGTCGAGCACCAGCACCGGCCGCGGTGCGACCAGCTCGGGCAGGTCGGGCAGATCATAGTCGAGCAATGCGCCGGGCACCCAGAAATGGCCGAACTGGTTGTATTCCGGGTGGTCGGTAATCATCCGGTAGGAGGCGAGCGTTCGCACGGTGATGACCGCGTCGATGCGGGCGTCCAGTGCGGCGGCGATCAACACCCAGGCCCCCGCATCGCCCTCGCCCAGCGCGACCAGCGGGCGGTCGGCGAGGTCGTCATCCTGCACGATGAGGTCCACGGCCCGCCGGGTATCGAGAACCCGCATCCCCAGCAGGGTGCGGCCCAGGCCCAGCGCCCGCGTGGCCGGCAGGTCGTGCGCCCAACGGTGCTCGCTGAAGTCACGCCAGTTCCGCGAGTTCCGGGGCCAGGTGGGCGCCGTGGGGATCGGCCCGACCGAGGTCTCGCCGGTGTCGCGCACGTCGATGGAGACCACCGGGTGGCCGTGCCGCATCAGCCGCATCGGGAGCGAGCCGGTCTGGGGCGTTGAGGGCTTGCCCGCGTCGGCGGAGTGGAGCACCACCGCGGCGCCGATGCGTGGGGCATCGGGCATCAGCAACAGCGCGGGCACCACCACGCCCGGCTGGCTCTCGAAGATCAATCCCTCGACCGTGCCGCCGGGCACCGCGGTCACCCAGCTCGACGCCAGGTTCAGCGGCGCGTCACAAGGCGGGTAGCCCACCCGCCGGGCCACCGCTCGCCGCCGGGCCGCGAGGGACCGCTTCAGCGCAGGCTTGCTCTTCGGGAGGCTCCGCTTGGGGGTGATCGCCCGCGCGCGCTTGGCGTTGAGCGACTGCATCGTCTCGCCGCCCAGCGAGGTCTGCACCCGGCCGGTGGGCGTGCAGTGCAGGCGGC
>CAZBCO010000327.1:0-2999 GCA_964490295.1 uncultured Planctomycetota bacterium | reverse complement strand
TGGGGGAGGAGGCTCCGGGATGACCCGGCACCCTTTGGAGTTGGCCGATGCACCTACAACACCACAGGCTCAAGCGTGCGATCACCACGACGGAGCTGGTCGTTCTGGCCATGCTGGTGTTGTTCACCGTCGGCCTGGTGGTTCCGATAGTCGAGCAGCGCGAAGCATCAGACCGGCGGGCGCGTACCCTGGGGGACCTGCGGCAGTTGGCCCACGACGTAACCCTCTACTATGGCGACACCGGCACCTGGCCGTCGGGCTTCAACTTTGCCCACACCGACGGCCCCGCCGCCGAGGGCGAGGAGATTTCCTTCGGAAGCTCGCATCGAGCGCTCCACCTCCGTGAATTGCTGTTGACCAACCGCCCGCCGGTCCCCAACTGGCGCGGCCCCTACCTCAGCCTCTGCCGCCCCGACGGATGGGGCAACCGCTATGTGGTGGTGCTCGACACGAGCGCCCAAGGGAAACGGCCTTCCGGCTGGGTGCTGTCCGCCGGGCCTGACCAATGCTTCAACACCGCCCCCCACCACCGCGTGCCCGCCGGGGATGACCTGGGCATTCGGCTCCGCTGAACCACGAATTCACCAAATTGCAAAAAAAGCATTAAAGGATTTCGCCCATCATGTCGATACATTCTTCAGTGTAAGTGAGTCCTCTCGTTCCCGGGCTATGTTCTAACAAGGAGGCCGTGTTATGAAGTTAAGAGGCAAAGTGGCGTTGTGGTTGGGTGCAGCATCTCTGGTAGCCTTCTCGGGCTGCAGCACGATGGAAAAGGTGCGGATGCCGCGCTCGCGAAGCTATGAGATGGCCCAGCAGTATCGGGCCGAAAACGAACGGATGGAAAACCAGTTGGCCCAGTCGAATGCCCGGCTCGCCGCCTTGGCGAAAAAGGCCGAGATGGCCGAATTGGAGGCGAAAAAGGCCCAACTGGCGATGGCCGAAGCCAAACGTAACCAGACCGCCAAAACCGCCGAAAGCAAAACCCCGGACAGCCGCGAGCGGATCGCCAAGCTGGTACAGCTCACCGGCGGCACCCCGATCGTCACCCCCGACGGACAGTCCGGCGTACGCTTGGCAGGCGATATCCTGTTCCGCTCCGGAAAGACCACGGTCTCCGGCGGCAAGGACAGCCTGCGGCGGATTGCCGACGCGATTAAGAGCTTCGGCGACGACGTGATTGTGTACGTGGACGGCCACACCGACTCCGACCCGCTGGTCCGCACCAAGCACCTCTACAAGGACAACTACGGCCTGGGAGCCGCCCGGGCCTCCGCGGTGGCCAAAGAGCTGCAAGCGATGGGCATTCCCGCCGAGCGCCTCATCCCCCGTTCCTTTGGCCAGGATAAGCCGATTGCCCCCAACACCACCCGCGCGGCCAAGAGCAAGAACCGCCGCGTCGAGTTGATGTTCGCCATCCGTGATGGCGGAGCCGTGGCCACCAAGGCCTCGATGAATCGCTAAGCTACTCCGGTGACGGGACTCCCCCATCCCGTCCACCCCACCAACGGGCACGAGGTTGCCGGGAGCGCCTCGTGCCCGTTCCCCTTTATCCACACCCCGCAAAGAACGCAGCGTCGGTAATCATACTCGAAGAAGCGATCAGCCAAACCGCGTTGGGCGCATGGGAGCGTGGGAGCGCGGGCGCACGGGGGCGTGGGAGCATGGGAGCACCTCGTACTCGCACTCCTACTCGAAACGTAGCACGGCTGTCCCAGCCGTGATTAGAAATCCGGATGCACGGGCGGGACGCCCGCGCCCCCATTGGAACACGGGTGGGACACCCGTGCATCCGGGAAACCGGGACCGCCACCTATCTTATGGTGCGTGCGGTCAGAGACGACGATTCGGGCGACGCGTGGCATGCCTCCGATGCTACTCCCCGCCCGGCGGGGAGTCAGGAAGAAACAGGCGGCTGTCCCAATGCCCCTGTGATGCACCGCATGCGAATACGAGAATCGGGGGGCGCGCGACAAGATCATCCCTCCGGGCGGGACTCCGATCGCCATCGAAAGAGAAGAGGAAGAGGGCCTGGAAGGGAAGAAAGGAAAAGCCCCCGTGGCGAATGGGCCTTGACTACGGTTATGGATGTCCCCTAATCCCCTGATTGCCCTGACCATTACGACCGACTACATGTTTCTGAACCCGCAGTTCTTCCTTACACGAATATCGAAAGACGGATCCATCTTCATTCATGAACTTATGTTCGGCCACGATGAGAAAGTGAACCCCATCGGCAGACTTCTGGAATACATATCCATTCGGTGCGTTAAGTGCGCCAAGGTCGGACGGCAGGCTACCGTAATTTGCTCGATATTCATTGGCGGCGCGTGCGATTTGTGTTAGGTGATACAAAGTTGCGTCCCGTCTTGCTCGCATGGGCCGAATCGGCATTTTCGCCCACAATAATAACAGTTGTTAGCAAGGCTGTCACACACCGCCTTATCTTGCCCGACAAGACGTGAGCCATCGCTATTTCCTCCTTTTCTTCCTCTTTGATCCGGATGAGCTCTTCCACGGATTGGCTGGCGTGATCGTGTTGCCGGTGATTGGGTCATAATGATGGCCACGGCAAGAACAATGGTGTTGTTCGGGCTAGCCGCCATCCTCATTGTTCCCGACAACCTTCCATTTGAACCTATCTTTAAAGTCCGCAAAGCATTCATCACAGATCCAATGATACCCATCAGGCGTTACATAACCTTCATTTGTGTCGTCGGGCTGTTCTGAGAACTTCTTGCTGCAAAACTCGCAATGATCGTGTTCCCAATCAGATCGGTATTTCTTGTATTTCTTTCGCGAGAGCGTTGCTCCTATCAAGAATCTCTCTTGCCCTTGAAGTCGCCAATCTTCCGTCATAGTCATAGCTCCGTCGATTGTGCAGGTGCCTGGACAGTTCTGGCGACACAATATTCAACTCATCCTCCTGCGCTTCGGCTTCGGGCCGGGACGTCGTGGACTGAGTCGCCGGCCCAGGACGCGCTCCGCCCGCTCCACAAAGC
>CAZBCO010000326.1:0-4358 GCA_964490295.1 uncultured Planctomycetota bacterium | reverse complement strand
TTGCCCCCTGGCTCAAGAAATGCTTCTCATTTGTAGCCGTGCGGCCGGCAGATGTCAACACCATACGCACGGCCACATCTTATCCTTATACAGAACAAGAGGTTACGTGCCATTAGAAACATGTTAGGACGGACGCGGCGGCGAATTAAACCGCTTGTTCAACGGTTGCACAATATCTTTGAGCGGACTACAATATGATCGAAATCGTATTTTCGGAGTGTGTACCTATGCCATTTGCCGAGCCTTTTCTGATTAAACCCGGCACCAAGGTCAAGCTGACTGAGTATGACCCCGCATTTACGGCGGACGTCAAGAACAAGGCGGCGGCCGTCGCCGAACTGAGCAAAAACGTCGAACGCCTTTCGGAGCTTCAGCGGGTGCTCTATGCGGAAAACCGACGCTCGCTGCTGATTGTGCTTCAGTCGATGGACACGGGCGGCAAGGACGGCACCATCCGGCACGTAATGTCGGGCGTCAACCCCCAGGGCTTCAAGATCACGTCGTTCAAATCTCCATCCGCATGGGAGCTGGAGCACGACTTCCTGTGGCGCATCCACCATGCCGTACCCAGCCGGGGTATGATCGGCATCTTCAACCGCTCGCATTACGAGGACGTGCTCATCGTCCGCGTCCACGACATGGTTCCCAAGGCCGTCTGGTCGAGGCGATACGCCCAGATCAACCGGTTCGAGCAGAATCTCGCCGAAAACGGGGTGGTCATCCTCAAGTTCTTCCTGCACATCAGCAAAGAAGAGCAGAAGCAGCGGCTGATGAAGCGGATCACGAACCCGGATAAGAACTGGAAGATAGACCCGCAAGACTTCGAGGAGCGCAAGTTCTGGGACGACTACATTCGGGCGTATGAGGTGGCCCTCTCCAAGTGCAGCCCCAAGCACGCCCCGTGGTATGTCATCCCCGCAGACCACAAGTGGTTCCGCAATCTGGCGATCTCAAGAATTCTGGTTCACACGCTCGAACAACTCGACTTGAAATACCCCAAGCCGAAATGCGACTTCTCTCAAATCACCATCGAATAACCATCGGAGTTGGAATGAAAACACTTCTGAAACACTTGGACCTGTCGCTCCCCGGATTGGAAAAGGTTGCCGCCGCCGACACCCCTTCGGACGCGGCGGCCGCTCTGCTGGACTATTTCCGGCAGCGCAAGACTGTCCGCCATCCGGTGGACCGAAGCCGTAAAACCCGCCTGCGGGGCCGTTATACCAACGCAGAGGGGTTACAGGTTGCCGATGACGCGGTCAAGCATATCCATATCGCGTGCCCCTACTATCCGAGATATTTTCTGGGGGAGGACATCAACTGGAGCCATAGCCCGGTGCCCGACAAGGAGTGGCTGTGGCAACTCCATCGCATGTCGTCATGGAACAGTCTGGCTTCAGCTTACTGGCATACGGGCGATGAAAAGTATGCCAAGGCATGGTGCGAACAACTCGTTGACTGGGTGAGCAAGAACCCCAATGACCCAGAGCACGACGACGCCTGGCGCAGCATTGAGGCCGGTATTCGCGGCAAGAGTTGGATGTCGCATTACCAGCACTTCATCGATTCGCCCCATTTCACGCCCGAGGTGCTGACCGCCTTTCTGACCAGTTGCTTCGACCACGCCGATTTCCTGAAGGACTACGGCAACGCCGCCAGCAACTGGGCGCTAATGGAGGCCGAGGGATTGGCCTTCATCGCCCTCATCTTCCCGGAGTTCAAGGATGCCGAGCACTGGCTCCGCAAGGCGTTCAGCACCTTTCGCACGCAAATCAAGGAGCAGGTACGGCCCGACGGCCACCAGATCGAACAGTGCAGCAACTATCACGCACACTCCATCAGGTGGTTCACCCAGGCACCCCAACTCGCCAAGATGAACGGTTACCACGATGCTCTGCCCAAGGACTACTGGCATCGGATCGAGGCGATGTGCGAGGCGTTGATGAAGCTGAGCCTTCCGGACGGCATGTCGACGCAGTTCGGCGACACCAGTTCTCAACTCGCTATCTCTGCCGCACTCAAGCCTTGGGCCGCCTTCTTCAACCGGGATGACTTCCGCTATGTCGCCACGCACGGCAAGCAGGGGCGCGCTCCGGAGCAAACAGCATATGCTCTCCAAGAGAGCGGCTTCTATTCGCTCCGTAACAACTGGGACCCCAAGGCGGTGTGCATGGTGCTGAAGTGTGGCCCCGGAGGCTATTGGCACAATCAACCGGATAACGGAACCTTTGAGTTGCAGGCGTTCGGCCGCCGGTTGATGCCCGACAGCGGCACGTACATCTACAGCGGCGATCCCGACGGACGCGCCTGGTTCCGCCAGACACGCGTCCACCAGACGCTTACGCTCGACCAAAAGGACTCTGACTGCCAAGCGACCTGTCGGCTCTGGCAGCCGGGCGAGAATCTGGATACGCTGATTGTGGAAAACAGGAGCTATAAGGGCTTGACCCACCGGCGCACCGTACTGTTCGTGCAGAAGCAGTTCTTTGTCCTGGTGGATGATGCCATCGGCACGGCCACCGGCAAGGTCGATCTGCACTTCCAATTGGCTCCGGGCAACCTGATACTGGATGATGAGACCGTGTCGGCCCAGAGCGATTTTGACGATGCCAACATATTGGTCCGGGCGATGCCCCAGCCGGGGATGACGTTGGACAAAGAAGATGGCCAAGTCTCGTTCCACTACGGTCGCCGCGAGCCGCGCCCCGCGTTCCGGTTCCGGCTTCATAAAACCGGCCGAACCCCGGCCCGCTTCATCACCCTGCTGGTACCCTACCGGGGCCGGACGGTGCCGGTTGCCTCGGTGGAATGGCTCGAACCCGCAAAACCCGGCTCCAAGCGGTGGGCTTTGCGGCTATCGGTGGGCGGCGTAGGGCGTCGGCTCATCTGGGACGCCTCTAACCCGGAGGCGGGCGGTCTTTCGGTCTCGATGAGTTGATGGCGACGTCGGCCTAACCGTTGACGGCCTTCAGCCGCTCCCACGCCTTGGCCCATGCGGCTTGGCCCTTGGGAGTATAGGTATCGAGCGGGAAGTTGGCCCGGACGATCTGCCGGGCGGCAGCGATGTCCGCCACCTCGCCGAGGGCGATGGCCTGCACCAACAGGTTGCCGATGGCCGTGGCCTCGACCGGCCCGCCGTACACCGGCACCCCGCAGGCATCGGCGGTCATCCGACACAGCAGTTTGTTCTGCACGCCGCCGCCGACCACGTAAATCCGGTCCACCACGCGCCCGGTCAGCCGCTGAATCTGTTCGAGGCATTGGCGGTAGGCGAGCGCCAGGCTCTCGAACACGCTGCGGGCCAGCGGGCCGACGCCTTCGGGCACCGGCTCGCCCGTGGTGCGGCACAGGGCTTGGATCGCGGATCGCATGTCCTCGGGCGCGAGCAGCGACTCGTGGTTGGCATCGAACAGGCTGACGAACGCGGGGGCCTTCTGGGCCTCCTCGCAGATTTCCGCGAAGGTCAGGGCGTTCTCCTCTGCTGCCCAGAGCCGCTGCAGCTCCTGGATCAGCCACAGCCCCATCACGTTTTTGAGGAAGCGAATCCTGCCGCCGACGCCGCCTTCATTGGTGAAGTTTGCCTCGCGGGCTTCCGGCGTCAGAATCGGCTCGTCCAGCTCCATGCCCGCCAGCGACCAGGTGCCGGAGCTGATGTACATCGCGTCGTCGCCCGCCAGGGGCGCGGCCACCACCGCGCTGGCCGTATCGTGTCCGCCGGGGCTGATCACCGTGGCGTGGCACCCGGTCTGGGCGGCAATCTCCGGCCGTAGCGCAGCCCGGTGCGCTCCAGGCTGTGCGATCGTGCCCAGCAAGTGGCGCGGGTAGCCGATGGCGTCGAGCACCTCGCCCGACCAGTCGCGCACCCGGCAGTCAAGCAGCTCCGAGGTGCTGGCGATGGAGTATTCGGTCACCGGCGAGCCGGTCAGCAGGTAGGACAACAAGTCGGGCATGAACAGCATCCGTTCGGCCCGTTCGAGCAGGTCGGGCCGGTGGGCCACGTCGTCGGCGAGCTGGTAAATGGTATTCAGCCGCATGAACTGGATGCCGGTGATGGCATACAGCCGGTCGAAAGCGATGCGGCGGTGAACCGCGTCGACCATCGGGATGGTGCGGTCATCGCGATAGGCAAAAGGGGTGCCGATCGGTTCGCCGGCGGGGCCGATATAACCGTAATCCACGCCCCAGGTGTCGATGCCGACCGACACGGCGTCCGGGGCCTGGGACAGGCAGGCCAGCAATTCGCCGCGCAGCCGTGCGAGGTCCCAGTGCTTATGTCCGTCGATATCGACCGGGTGGTTCTCGAAGCGGTGCACCTCCGACAGCGTCAACTTCTCGCCGTTGAGTTCCCCCACGATCCC
>CAZBCO010000325.1:0-3028 GCA_964490295.1 uncultured Planctomycetota bacterium | reverse complement strand
GCGGTGGCCGGTTGGGCCGACCGCTGCTTTGCCGAGGCTCGTCGGGGGCCGAAGGTCAAAACGGGCGACAGCACCTTCGAACATCAGGGGATGAAAAGCCCCCTGCACATTGAGCGCTGGAGGAAGACCCCGCTCAAGGATGGCGTCGAGGACAACGAACCCTGGCCGGTGGTGGTCACCCTGCACGGCGGCGGCAAGGACAGCGGCCACTGGCGCCTGGGCGGGCCGATGTTCCGCTCCCACTTTCAGAAGCATCTCGACAAGATGATCTTCGTCGCCCCGACCGTCCGGAAAAAAGTCTATGCCGCGTGGGGCGGCTACCCCGACGAGGAGCGGCAAATCCAGGCCATCCTGGCGGCGGTGCATCGCACCTGGAAGGTGGACACCAACCGCGTGTACCTCTGCGGCTATTCGATGGGCGGCTACGGCACCTGGCATATCGGCGGGCATCAGGCCGACCGCTTCGCGGGCTTGGTCTCCGGCGCGGGCGGCATCCTCATCGGCGAGGCCTGGGGCTGGGGCGTGGTGGGCAACCTGATGCACACGCCCATCGCCTTCGCCCACGGCGGCAAGGACCAGCCCGCCCCGCCCTGGTCCGACGCCGAGTGCGACCGGATACTCCGGGAGCTGGCCGCCGCTCATCCGGGCCGATACCGACATCAATACAGCTTCCTCCCCAAGGCCGGGCATTCCCTGCCCGCCTCCGCGACGGCCCAGGCGGTCAAATGGATCGCCCAGTTCACACGAAACCCCTACCCCAAGACGCTCTGTTGGGAGCCGAAGCGGCCCTTCAACACCCGCTTCTACTGGCTGGCGGTGGACACGCCCCAACTGTTCACCCGGTTGGAAGCCGCCATCGAAGACAACGTCGTCCGCATCACCACGCTCAACCTGCACGGCGGCTTCAGCATTCTGCTGAACGACCATCTGGTCGATATGGATAAGCCGGTCAAGGTGCTGGTCAACGGCCTGCGCGTCTTCGAGGGCCGCGTCACTCCCACGCTCTCCACCATCCTGGCGACCGTCGCCGACCGAATCGACGAGCGCCAATGGTTCTCCGCCCGCATCGACATCCGATAATCGGCGGAGCCTGCGCCCCGGTTCAGCCCAAGTCGCTCAGGCAATCCTCCAGCACCTCAACGGTGCGCGTATATAGAAGGTACACCGACTTATCCTGGACTTGGACGGAGTAGCCGTCAAAGGCGTCGTGCAGTCGGCGTACCGGGGTGTGGCGGCTCAGATCCCAGACCTCGATGTCCCGCCCCCGCCACAGCACGAAACGGCCCGGAACGCCCGCGTAGAACACCCGGAGGGTCTCCGGCGGAAGCGGCTGCATCGTTTCGACCGGGGGAATCCGGAAAGCCGTGCTGTCGAGCGTGAAGCACAGAGCGTGCCCCCCGGCGAACGGCCCGACGCATCGGCACAGGTACTGCCCTTCCGCCAGCGGGCCTTCGACGACAGCAGAGGAGGTGCCGTCGGGCGCGGGAGCCGAGATCACCGGCTCGAGCGTTTCGGTATCCAGGCGGGCGAAGAAGCATTGGTCGGACGTCGGCGCACAGCTCCGGCAATCGGCGTGCATTGTCGTGCCGCACAGCAGCGTCGAGGTGGCCGGGTCGTAACACAGGCTCACAATCTGCTGGTCGCCCAGCGGGTTGAGACTGTAGCGGCTCGTCCCGGTCACCGTATCGTATTTGACCATCGTCGCGCCGTGCGTTCCGTATGACGTGCTGCAAGCGTAGTAGAGGTTCCGCCGGTCTTCGGTGGCGGCCACGGGACGCATCGCGTGCGGGGGCGCGGCGACGACGCGCGGGTTCTCGGGGAAGTGCGGGTGTTCCGCCGGGTCGTATGCCACCAACTCGCCGCCGGTGTAAGCGGCCATATAGACCTTGCCGTCGTGCCTCCAGGTCTTCAGGATTTCGCCGCCGCCGGGTGCCGCTCGGCCGCAATCGTAGCCCTTTCCGGTCCGCAAGTTCACCTCCCAGAAGCGCTGGGTGATAAACGGCGTGCCGAGGAGGCGCTCATCGTCGATGCGACAGAGGCAATCGACGCGGTTGATCGAGTCGCTGGGCAGGCGCCGCGAGATTTCCAGCACTCCCGTCTCGCCATCGAACCGATAGAAATAGCCGTACTTGTTGACGGCGACGAGCTTCCCCGCCGTGGTGACGTTCACGCTCTGAAGCTGGCTATCGGGGATGCTGCAGAGCGGAACAACAGAGCCGGTTTGCAGGTCCCATCGGCCCACCCGTAGGTTGCCCTGTTCCATCTCGGCCCCCCAGGCGACGTCCTTGTGGCGGTGGAACCAGGTCATCTCCCGGTCGGGCCGGGGCCTGTCGGAAACCCATCGGCGCTGTTGCGGGTCGTACCAGCCGCGCCGGGGGAAGTATCGGCGCCCCTGGTCGTCGTCGATGAGCCGATAGGACGTGCCGCCCGCCTGGGCGTGGGTGTCGAGCGCGTCGTTGATGCGCATCGACTCGACGGTCTCGTCCTTGGGATCCCATCGCAGCAACGACTCTCCGGGCACATGCAGGACAAAGGTGTAGCTCCCGTCGCCGTTGGGGAAGCTGCACCGCATGTACTTGTCCTCGGCGAAGCCGGAATGCAGTTTCACCGTTTCGAGTCGGCGGGTATCGAACGCAAACGCCACCATCCGGCTTTGGGCGATATCGTGGGCCGCGGCAAACAGCTTGCCGGTGGCGCGGTCGAGCACCATCCCGGAAAAGACCAGAGCCGCCGGCGCCCCGGTGGCGTATTCGTCCACCCGGCCGGTACGCAGGGAGAAGCGCACCACGCGAGACAGGTTGCCGCACAGCCAGAGCGTGTCTGCATCTTCCAAGACAGCACTGTAGAACCCGCTGTGCCGCCTGTCGTCGAAGCGATGTATGCGGACGTCGCCCGCCTCGGTCACCACGGCCGCCAGACACCCCACGTTGGCGTTCCACGTGGAAATCCAGAAGCGCTCGGCCCCGTCGTCCCCCGGCCCCAGAGCCAGCAGCGGCGTGTTGACGAAGGGGTCGCGGCCCGGCGGAAT
>CAZBCO010000324.1:0-5078 GCA_964490295.1 uncultured Planctomycetota bacterium | reverse complement strand
GGCGTCAATTTCCGCCGCGTCGTAAAGGAAGTCGGTATTCCACTGGTGGCACCAGTGAACGTGGGTAAAGCCGGCCTCGGCAAGGCTCCGCAGGGATGGCTCCGGACAGCCCTCGGAAATGGCATAATCCGTAGTCATTGACAGGTTCATCCCGGCCTCGCAAAAAGACACTATTGACAGGGGCATATAGTAGCACATACAATTCCCGCGTCAATTCCCCCTTCTCGGAGATATCTCGTGATTACGCCGACGCTTGAGAAGAAGTTGCATGACCGGACTCCCGCCTTTGGCATCAGCATGGTTTACGACGACCCTTCCGTTCTTGAGAGCGTTGGCCCCGGCCTGGATTTTGTCTGGGTAGATACCCAACACGGTTCCATCGGTATGGAGCGGGTCAAGTCGATTGTCCGCACCTGCGAGTTGATCGAAGCCACCTCGCTGGTGCGCGTCGCAGGTCATGACCGGCAGACCATCGCCGTGGTGCTGGACATGGACGCCGGCGGTGTGATGGTGCCGCAGATCGACACCCCGGAACAGGCCCGCGAGGTGATTCGGGCGGCCAAGTTCCCGCCGGTCGGCGACCGCTCCTACGCCGGGCTGCGCGTTTACGTACGCCGCGGACCGAGTTTCAACCAATACGCCAATCAGCGGCAACTGCTTGTCGCCCAAATGGAGAGTCCTCAAGCGATTGAAAATGCGGATGCGATTGCCGCCGTGGACGGCGTGGATGTGCTGATGCTTTCGCCCGACGACCTGCGACTGAGGCTGGGCGTACCACTGGGCCCCGATCTGGCCAGCCCCGTGTTACTGGAGGCGGGAAACACCATTGCCCAAGCCGCGAAAAAGCACGGCAAAGCCTGCCTGGCCATTGCACGCGACCGGGAGAGCATCCACCGCTTCATCGAACAGGGATTCACACTGATCGTGGTCGGAGCCGACGCGCTGTTTATCAAAAACGGCATCGACGCGGTCCGCGAGGTCATCGCCGGCTTGTGAAGCCCCTGGCTTAAGACCTACTCAAACCAGTAGGTGCGGTATTTCTCGACGGCGGAGAAAAGCGCCTCGCAGTTCTCCGGTGGTGTGGGCGGGAGCATACCGGCAACCATCCACAGGCCGCCTTGCGGCGAGCCCAGTCGCTTCACTTCCTCCTCGATGAGGTCGTGAATCTCCCGGGGCGTTCCGAACGGCACGATTTTCTGCCGGTCCACGTCCAGCTTGATACAACAACGCCCCTTGATATACCTCTCGATGTTGTCAATCCCATTGCACAGGTCTTGCGGGTTGAGCACATCACAACCGCAGCGGAGCATGTCGTCTATCAAATCCATAATATATCCGTCGCTGTGGGTCTCAACGATAATGCCCGCCTGTTTGACCGGCGACATCAACCGCTGATAATAAGGCACGACCCATTCCCGGAAGGCCTTCGGGCTGATGATCGACGCGGTCTGGGTGCCGAGGTCTTCGCCGAAGTAGATGGAGTCCACGCCGGCCTTGATGAATTGGTCGACGATAACTCCGTTGCGCACGGTAAGCATCTCAGAGAGGTCCCGTAGCCTCGGCTCTTCCAGAGCGAAGTCGAGCATCAGATTCTCGAAGCCGCGCAGATACCAAAGCCGCATCAGATGATAACCGTGCGGCAGCCCCGCTTCGACCAGCTCCCCGCTCTCCTTTCGCCGCCGAACTTTCTCATGGAAAGCGTTCCAATCCATCGGATCGCGGTCGGTATATTTCATCGGATCGGGCGGCGTAAAGCCCTCGAACTTGGCCCAGTCATCGAGCGGATGCTCAACGGTTTGGCCCTCAATACCGTCGTAATCGAACTGCCAGAGGACGCCCCAGGGATCGCGCTCCGTGGTACCACGCCGCTGGCCTTCGGCCACCCGTTGCTTGTAGTCGCCGGGCTTATACTCCGGAAACAACACCGGATGCCGCAGCACAATGGCTTCCAGTTCGTCACCCAGTTCTTTCCACAGCGCGGTCTGAATGTGAAAACGAGCCGGCATCCATTCCGGGCCTGTAGAGCGAACGGTGCGAATATGGTTCTCGCGATTAGACAACATGGCTTAACGTCCTCTATGCAAGGGGGAGAATGCTTTTCTGTGCCCGATTCTCAAGATTCATCTGGAATCTCGGAACTCAGTTCGCCATCGTGCAGCAGCGTGCGCAAACGGCTGCCCGCCGGGGCTTGGTCAGGCGAGGTCAAGGGCTGGGCCTGGCCTTCGATCATCGTGATGCTGTAACCGCGGGCGAGCACGTTTCGCGGCCCGAGCGATTCGAGACGCCCGGTCAGGCCAACCAGTTTTTCCTGGAGATTCGTCACGCGCCGCCGAACCGCGCCCGGAATGCGTTCCGCGATCTCGTCCAGCCGCTGCTGGTGCTGCCGCACCCGCTCCAGTGGGGCGCGCATCGCGTAGCTGCGCTCCATGGCGTCCAGCCGAGCCTTAGCCTGTTGCACCGCCCCTTGCAGACCGCGCACCAGCCGCCGCCCGGAATCGGCAAGTTTCTGGTTCAGCAGATCGCGCGACGGCACCACCATCTCGCCCGCCTGCGTGGGCGTCAGCGCCCGGGCGTCCGCGACCAAATCGGAAATGGACACATCGACCTCGTGCCCGACGGCAGAGATCACCGGGATTGCAGACGCATAGATGGCCCGCGCAACGATCTCCTCGTTAAAGGGCCAGAGGTCCTCGAGGCTACCGCCACCGCGCCCGACAATAAGCACCTCCACCCCGCTCCACTGATTCAGCGTTTCAATAGCGGCTGCGATCTCCGCCGCGGCGCCGTCGCCCTGGACGGCGGCCGGACAAATAACCACATGAGCCGACGGCATCCGGCTGAGGACCACGGTCAAGATGTCGTGAATCGCCGCACCCGTCGGGGAGGTCACAATGCCGATGGTTCGCGGGAGAAACGGCAGGGGTTTCTTGTGGGCCGGGTCAAACAAGCCCTCTTTTTCGAGCTTGTCCTTGAGCTGAAGAAACGCCAGTTGAAGAGCGCCGATGCCCTTGGGCTGAATGGATTGAATCACAATCTGGTATCGCCCGCGACGTTCATAGACCGCGACCTTGCCGCGCACCACCACTTCCTGACCGTCGTCCAACTCGAACGGAATCCGCTGGGCCACACCGCGCCAGATCACGGCTCCGATCTCCGCCCCTTCATCTTTCAAAGTGAAATAGACATGGCCCGACGCCGCCCGAGAGAGGTTGGACACCTGGCCGACAACCCATATCTTGGCGAAGCCCTCTTCCAACTGCCGCTTGATCCGGGCGGTCAGCGTGGTGACGCTTATCGGCTGAGGAGCCGCCTGGGTCGCCTTATCGGGCTTGGCGTCCTGGGCTTGGCCCGCCCCCCCCTTGCTGCGCACCGCTTCCCTGGCTTTCCGGGCGTGAGCCGCCTCAAACAGGTTCATCCGCTCGCGAGCCTCCTCTGCGTAAGTTATGCCGAGATGATACGCCGACGAACCGGCCCCGTCAAGTTATCGAGATGCCCCGTTGACCCTGCCGGATACGGGGCTTATAATCCTTGGCAGACGCCGGCCAATCTGAGAGAGAGCATGTCCGAGACCGACGACAAGGTCATTTCTGTAGACGAATTGCTGGACACCGGTCGGATGCGCGAGCAGCTCGCCATTGCGCGGCGCATCCAACTTGGGTTTCTTCCCCAAGCCCCGCCCGGCCTTCAGGCCTTCGAGATCGAGGGTTGGAACCAGCCCTGCTCGGAAACGGGGGGCGACTACTACGATTTTCTTCGGCTGCCCGGCGGGCGGCTGGGGCTGGCCATCGGCGACGTATCCAGCCACGGCATCGGCCCGGCCCTGCTGATGGCCAACGCCCGCTCGGCCCTTCGCGCCCTGTTCCAAGTCTCCGATCATCCGGGGGACGTGGCCGCGCGGCTCAACGATGTTCTGGTCGCGGACATGCCCGAAGATCATTTTATGACCATGTTCATCGGGATGCTCGACCTCCGCACCAAGCGCCTCCGGTTCGCCATCGCCGGGCACGAACGCCCGTTGTTGTTTCGCAAGGGCACTGATCAAGTGGAGCTTCTAGAAGCTCGCGGCATGCCGCTGGGCATCGCCCCGGGCATGCACTACCCCGAAGGCGAACCGCTCACGTTACGCCAGGGCGACATGCTTGCTTTTCTGACCGATGGGCTTTGGGAGGCGGTCAACGCCCGGGGCGAGGAGTTCGGAGCCGAACGGCTTGAATCGGCATTGAAAGGCTCTCACGGGACACCGGCCAACGAGGTCATCGCCTCCACACGCAAAGCCCTCTTCGATTTCACCGGAGACACCGACCAGACGGACGATATCACCCTGATGGTGCTTCGCGTGCTGTGATTCAAGACGCCGGGCGCAGCAGCTCGGCCCCCCGTTCAGGCGCACACACATAGACGTGGGCCGCGTTGCCCGTAGCCGCCTCATAGCCCGTCGCCATGTTCCGACAAAAGGCATCGACGTGCTCGGCATCCACCAGGCTGATGGTGCAGCCGCCGAAGCCGCCGCCGGTCATCCGCGCCCCATAAACGCCTCTCTGCTTCCACGCCAGTTCCACCATGGTATCCAGTTCAGGACAACTCACCTGGTAATCGTCGCGGAGGCTTTCGTGCGAAGCATCCATCAGCACACCCAAGGCCATGTAGTTCTGCTGCCGCATCGCCGTGGCCGCCTCCAGCACCCGTGCATTCTCCGTCACCACGTGCTTCACCCGCTTCATCACCACCGGGTCGAGCTCCGGTGCCAGGGCCGACAGCTCTCCGGGCACCAGGTCGCGCAGGGCCTGGATGGCCTCGCCGGAGAGCAGGCGCCGCGCCTCCACCACACCCGCCTCACATTCCTCCCGGCGGGTATTGTATTCCGACGATGCCAACTCGTGCCGGACTCCGGTATCACACACCACGAATTTCGCCGCCTCGGTAGCGCAGGGAATCCACTCATGGGAGCCGTATCGGCAATCGAGCATCACCGCCGACCCGGCCTGACCGAAAATCGAGACGTATTGATCCATCATCCCACACTTCATTCCCACCGCATCGTGCTCGGCCTGCTGACAGAGGCGCACCAACTGCTTGGG
>CAZBCO010000323.1:0-4800 GCA_964490295.1 uncultured Planctomycetota bacterium | reverse complement strand
TTGCCGATGTGCTGGCCGGTGGCGGCGATGTAAAGCGGCTTGTATTTCATGAGGTCCTCAGTTCAGCCTGGCAACCCCGCCCAACGGCGGCACAGTGGTTATTCTAGTCATCATGTCGGTCCGGTTCAAGCCGAAGTGCGCCGGGGCAGGATCATCGGCGTTCGCGCAGAGCACCCCGTCCATCAGAAACCGGCGGGAGATGTCCTTTTTCGGATAGCAGGAGCTCCCCGGAGGCGGAACGTGGGGGCGACGGACGTTTGAGCTGGGATGCTTGCCGCACGGGACCGGGTTGCCCGCACGGCGCACGCCAAGTCCGCCGCCTCCACGATATTTCACCCAGTCGCCGGTCAGCCGATCGCGACGCTGCCGGTCTCGCCGGTGCGGATTCGGATACAGTCGGCGAGGCCCATCACGAAGATTTTGCCGTCGCCGATCTCGCCGGTCCGGGCGCCTCGGATAATCGCGTCAATCGTGGGCTGGACGAAATCCTCGTTCACCGCGATTTCCAGGCGGATTTTTTTCAGCAGGTTCACCTCGAAATCCACCCCGCGGTAGGCCTCGTGATAGCCGCGCTGCTGGCCGCAGCCCAGGGCGTTGGTCACGGACATCTTGAAGACCTCGGCCTTGTACAACTCTTGCTTCACGTCGCTCAACTTTTCGGGCTGAATATACGCTATGATCAGTTTCATTGGTCACCTCATTCGGTCACGAAAATCTGGAACCCGGAGTAGGCTTCCATCCCATGTTCCCCGATGTCGAGGCCTCGGAGTTCTTCCTTCTTGGACACGCGCAGCCCCACGGTCTTCTTGATCGCGAAGAACACGCCGCCCATCGTCACCAGCACAAAGGCCACCACGGTGCCCACGCCCAGGGCCTGCACGCCAAGCTGTTCGATGCCGCCGCCGGTGAACAGCCCGGTTTTCGAATGGAACAGGCCCACCGCCAGGGTGCCCCAGATGCCGTTGATGCCGTGGACCGGGAAGGCACCCACCGGGTCATCCACCCGGACGCGGTCCAGCAGCAGCGTGCCCAGCACCACCAGCACCCCGCCGACCAGGCCGATGAAGAGCGCGGCGGCCGGAGCCACATAGGCACAGGGAGCGGTAATCGCCACCAGGCCCGCCAGACAGCCGTTCATCGTCATGCCCAGGTCCGGCTTCCCGGCCACCAGCCAGATGGTGATCATCGCGGCAAGCGCCCCGGCCGAGGCGGCCAAGTTGGTGTTCAGGGCCACCAGCGCGGCACTGGCCCCGCCGTCGCCGGACACGCCAAGCGTCGAGCCGGGGTTGAACCCGAACCAGCCGAACCACAGGATAAACACGCCGAGGCTGGCCAGGGGGATGTTGTGGCCCGGTATCGCCTTGACCTTGGTCCGGCCGTTCGCCCCGACGTATTTGCCGGTCCGAGGCCCGAGCATGATGGTGCCAATCAGCGCGGCACAGCCCCCGGTCGCATGCACCACGGTCGAGCCGGCAAAGTCGGCGAAGCCCAGCTTCGCCAGCCAGCCCCCGCTGTGCCAGATCCAATGGCCAATAATCGGGTAGATCAGGGCGCTGATCACTACGGTGTAGAGCAGGTAAGCCTTGAACTTCATCCGCCCGGCCATGCCGCCGGCGACAATGGTCGCCGCCGCGCCGCAGAACGCGGCCTGAAACAACCAGAACGCCCAGATCGAAACGCCGGACGGGTTCGGGGCGTCGGCCCCCAAGCCGAAGCCGCTGAACCCGATGAACCCGTTGCCGTCGCCGAACATAAACGCATAGCCGACCAGAAAGAACATCAGGCTGGCCGAACAGTAGTCGATAAAGTTCTTGGTCAGGATGTTGCAGGTGTTCTTGGCTCGGATGAAGCCCGCCTCCACCATGCCGAACCCGGCCTGCATGAAGAACACCAGAAAAGCGGCCAGCAGCACCCAGACCGTGTCGAGCCCCCTGGCGATGACGGCCCCGGCGGCCTCGCCCGCCAAGGCTGGGGAGGCACTGAGAACAACAACCATCGCCACCAATATGAATTTCAGACGCATCATGCCTCCGTCTCCAAATGGTCCCGGTACAAAGAACCCAGCTCAACCTGGAACCTTAGCAAACAGCGTGCCAACCGTTGCCATAAATCGTCGCTATTTTTTAAGTTGTTTTAACAAAAGGCTTTATGCGGACAAATAGATGGATGGGGGCGTCTTACGGCGAAGCCGATTTTCTACGTTATCGTAGGAACAGCCAATCGTTCCTACATAAATGTTGACAATTTAGATTGATGAGGCGGAGGAATAGACACCGTAACAACAGAGGGCGGGGCCGGTTACACCAGCCCCTGATCGATCATCGCATCGGCGACGCGGATGAACCCGGCGGCGTTGGCCCCCAACACCAGGTTGCCGGGCGAGCCGTACTCGCGGGCCGCGTCACTGGCCGACCGGTAAATCTGGTTCATAATCGCGTGCAGCCGGTTGTCCACCTCGGCGAACTGCCATTGCATGCGGATGCTGTTCTGCGACATTTCGAGGCCGGAGGTGGCCACGCCGCCGGCGTTCGCGGCCTTGGCCGGGCCGAACAACACCCCGGCCTGGAGGAACAGGTCCACCGCTTCGAGCGTCGAGGGCATATTCGCCCCCTCGGCCACCGCGACCACGCCGTGGTCGATCAACTGCTTCGCGTCCTCGGCGTCCAGCTCGTTCTCGGTCGCACAGGGTAGGGCCACGTCGGTCGGCACCGCCCAGATGCCCCGGGTTCCCTTCTGATAGGTCGCCCCGGCCACACGCTCGACATAGTCGCTGATCCGGCCGCGCTCCTGCTCCTTGATCTGCTGGACCACGTCCAGCCGGATGCCGCTGGGGTCCACCACGAACCCGCCGCTGTCGGACATGGCGATGACCTTGGCGCCGAGCTGCTGGGCCTTCTCGGCGGCATAGACGGCCACATTGCCGGAGCCGGAGATCGTGACCCGCATCCCGGCGAGCGACCGCTCCGCGTCCTGGAGCATGGTCTCGGTCAGATACAGCAGCCCGTAACCGGTGGCCTTCTGTCGCACCAGGCTGCCGCCCCAGTTCACGCCCTTGCCGGTGAGGATGCCGTGGAAGGCGTTTTGAATGCGGCGGTACTGGCCGAACAGGAACCCGATCTCGCGGGTGCCGACGCCGATGTCGCCCGCGGGCACATCGGTGTCCGGCCCCAGGTGGCGCCGCAGCTCGATCATAAAGCTCTGGCAGAAATGCATCACCTCGTTATCCGACTTGCCCTTGGGGTCGAAGTCGCTGCCGCCCTTGCCGCCGCCCATCGACAGGCCGGTCAGGGAGTTCTTGAAGATCTGCTCGAACCCCAGGAACTTCATCACGCTCAGCGTCACCGTCGGGTGAAAGCGCAGGCCGCCCTTGTACGGGCCGAGCGCGCTGTTGAACTGCACCCGGAAGCCTCGGTTGACGTGAATCCGCCCCCGGTCATCCTGCCAGGGCACCCGGAAGATGAACTGCCGCTCCGGCTCCATGATCCGCTCGAAGATGCAGGCCTCGATGTATTTCGGGTGGCTCGCCAGCACGGGCACCAGCGTGGTGAACACCTCGGTCGCCGCCTGAATGAACTCCGGCTCGTGGGGGTTCTTCTCGACCAGAAGCTTCAACGCACGATCCACATAATTCCGAGCACGCTGATGGGGCATGATGACCACTCCTTATCGGGGTCAGTTATTTCGCGGACAGATGGGTTCCAGCGGAGCCTTTCAAAGCCTGTCGCCCTGCAAACAACGCCAAAGATTAGCCAAACAACGCCGGGCTGTCAAGCAGCAGCCCGGCCGAATTCCAGGGCGTACAAACACCGGGGGCAACGTCCCTCACCCCGCTCGGAAGCGGCGGGGGTCGATGGCGTGCTTGCCGACGCGCAGGCCCATCATCCGCTCGGTGATGCCCAGTGCCCGCGCGGCCTTGCTCTGGTTGCCGCGCGCGCTCTTCAGGGCGTCGATCAGCAGCTCGCGCTCCAGGTTGTCAAGCTCGCTCTGAAGCGTGCCGCTGTGGACCGTGTTGCTGGCCTCCGCGGTTTGCAGCGTGGGGGGCATGTGGTGGCCGTGGATGACGCCGTCGTTGGTGAGCAGCACGGCCCGCTCGATACAGTTCTCCAGCTCGCGCACATTCCCCGGCCAGTGATACCGCGTCATCATGTCGATGGCCGGGGTCGAGATGCGCCGGGTGGATTTGTGGCGGCTCTTGCTGTATTTCTCCACGAAATGGTCGGCCAGCAGCAGGATATCGGTCTTGCGCTCCCGCAAGGCGGGCACGTGGATGGGGAAGACGTTGAGGCGATAGTAGAGATCGGGGCGGAACTGGCCCTTCTCGACCAGGACTTCGAGGTCGCGGTTGGTCGCAGCGATGATGCGTACGTCCACGGCAATCGACTCGGCCCCGCCGACGCGCTCGAACTCGCGCTCTTGCAGCACGCGCAGCAGCTTGATCTGCGTCGAGGGGCTGACATCGCCGATCTCATCGAAAAAGATGGTGCCCCCGTGGGCCAGCTCGAAGCGGCCCTTGCGCTGGCGGGTGGCCCCGGTGAAGGCCCCCTCCTCGTGGCCGAACAGCTCGCTCTCCAGGATGTTCTCCGGCAGCGCCGCACAGTTGAACTTGATGAACGGGCCGTTGGCCCGCGAGCTGTTGTAATGGATGGCCGAGGCGACCAGCTCCTTCCCGGTCCCGCTCTCGCCGCGAATCAACACCGTCGCATCGCTCTTGGAGACCTGGGCGATGAGGTCATAGACACCCTGCATCGCGCTGGAGTTGCCGATGATGTTCGTCGGGCGGAAGCGGTCCTTCAGCTCCTC
>CAZBCO010000322.1:0-4157 GCA_964490295.1 uncultured Planctomycetota bacterium | reverse complement strand
AGATTCCGACCTTGATGCAAGCTTCCACTGCCTGAATGGTCCAAGACGTAATCGAGATGTCGGCCTCGCCACCGGAGCTGCGCCCCCAAGCTCCGATATCGGGGTTAATATTGCCCAGCAAGGCGTTGAGTCCCTTTTCGGCGGCAGCGAGAGCCTCGCTGTCTCCGGTGTTCATCGCAGCCCAGGCCATAGCCATGGTACAGATTGGTGTTGTGTAATCAGCGGATCCATCCCAGCGCCCGGTGGTCTTGTTCTGCTGACCGATGAGATAGTCCATCGCCAAGCGAACATTGTCTTTGTAGTCATCGGGGAAGGTATCGGTGCATCCGAACCCGAGAAACGCGATCAGAGCCATTCCAGTGATAGCGTTGGTGGCAGGCTCCCACTTCTTCCCACCGGGATTCCAATTTCCATTGGTTTGTTGGTTCCGCTTCAGCCAATCCAGTCCTTGAATAATCGGCGTGGTCAGGTTTGAGGGCGTCTCGTGGATGCCCGTGAGCGGCACGGGCTCCAGCGGGCAACCGATGGCGGCGGGGCTGTCGACATAGCCCCCATCAAGCAAGGTGTCGTACCAGCGCTGTTGATTCTGCATATCCCACGCCTTCGGAAATTGTCCATAATTCTTGGCCGCATACATCAGGCAAGCGTGGCCGATCTGTTCCAGATTATGCTGGCATTTGACCTGCATGGCCTGGACGTAAAGGGTGTTGGCCCCAACGATAATCAGGGCCGAAAGAATCAGAATGATGGCCACCACCACCAACAGTTCGGTGATGCTGAACGCCTTGCGTCGGGCAAACAGTGGGGCCGGCATTTTCGAGTTCCTCCACTACCTTGACCTTCCCTCCTCCACAATAAAAATTATAGGATGCGAGAATCCGAAAAGCAACTACTATATTTTATTACATTAAGAAGCAGAAGCCCCAAGCGGTGCAGGGTCATTCAATTCTCTTGCGCCAACCGTCTGAATTGGAGTCTTTTCCCGCTCATGGACGGGCATTTCCGATCGAATCCGGTCTTCGCCAAGGACAGAGGCCGAGAATGGAATAGCCCTGGGTCTCTTTTCTGGGCTTGCGGGTTGTCGACAAAAATAGTATGGTGTTTATTCAAGCCGCAGTAAACGGCTGAAACCGGTTCGGATGAACATGCCGTCCGTTTGTCGTGGTGTCTTCTGAAAGAAAGGATGAGGCTGAATGAGTGTTCCGAAGCTGAAAAATTACGTCAACGGCCAGTGGCGCGCCCCGGAATGCAGCGGCTATCTGCCGGTCGAAAACCCCAGCACGGGTGAGATTCTGGCAGAAGTACCGCTGTCGACTGCCGCCGAGGTGAACCTCGCCGTCGAGGCCGCCGCCGAGGCGTTCAAGAGTTGGAGCCGGATGCCCGTGGCGCGGCGCGTCAAGCCGTTGTTCAAGATGATGGAGATGTTCCGGGACCACGAGGACGAAATCGCCCGCACGCTGGTCGCCGAGATGGGCAAGTCCCTGCCCGATGCAACCGCCGAGATCAAACGCATCATCGAGAACTGCGAGGCCGCCGCCGGCATGCCCATTCTTCAGCAAGGCGACAAGATGATCGGCGCGTCCTTCGACATCGACGGCGAGGTCATTCGTTTGCCCATCGGCCCGTTCGCCTTGGTCGCCCCGTTCAACTTCCCTGCGATGATTCCCTTCTGGTTCCTGCCCTATGCACTGGCCACGGGCAACACGTTTCTGGTCAAGACCTCGGAGCAGGTGCCAATGACGATGCAACTGATCACACACCTGATGGAGGCCTGCGGGCTTCCGCCGGGCGTTTTCAACCTGCTGAACGGCGACCGCGTGGTGGCCGAGGCCTTCACAGCCAACCCCAAGGTGCGCGGCGTCTCCATCGTCGGCTCGACGCCGGTCTGCCATATCATGCAGAAGCTCTGTGCCGAGACGAACAAACGGTTCCAGGGCATGGGCGCGGCGAAGAACCACCTCGTGGCGATGCCTGATGCGCGGCTGAGCGAGGTCATCCGCAACATGACCACCTCCTGCTACGGGTGCGCCGGCCAGCGCTGCATGGCCTCGTCCGCCATCGTGGGCGTCGGTGACGCGATGTACCACGAACTCTGCGAACAGTTCGTGGCCGATTCCAAGAACATCATCGTGGCCAACCCGCTGGACCCGGCGGTCAAGGACCAGCCGATGGTGATGGGGCCGGTCATCTCCAAGAAGGCCAAGGACTTCATCTTCAAGATGATTGATATCGGCGTGAAGGAGGGCGCGACGCTGGCCCTCGACGGCCGCGACGTGGTGGTGCCCGGCTGTGAAAAGGGCTACTTCATCGGTCCCACGGTGTTCACCGATGTCCAGCCCGGAATGGAAATCCACAAGACCGAGATTTTCGGGCCGGTGGTGGTCATCCTCAAGGCCGACACGCTCGACGACGCCATCCGGATTATCAACCGTCACCAATACGGCAACGGAGCGTCGATTTACACCTCCAACGGCTACTGGGCTCGCAAGTTCAAGCTCGAAGTCGAATGCGGCATGATCGGCATCAACATCGGCATCCCCGCCCCGGTCGCCTACCTGCCGTTCGGCGGCGCCAAATGGTCGCAAATGGCCGACGTCAAGGCCCAGGGCAAGACCGTCGTGGGCTTCTATACCGAGACCCGCATCATCACCGAACGCTACTGGCCCGAAGAGGGCTGAGCGCCTCGGTTCGGCGGACGAAGTGCATCCATAAAACGCATGCGCCTGCGAAACCCCGCAGGCGCATGCTTAGCCGGCGGGATATGATCGGAGTATACGCGGTATTCCGGAGACAGCCAAACGGAGGGCAAAATGAGCAAGGTCATCAAGTTGGCGGCGGTCCAGTTCGCATTCGATTTGCATGAGCCGGAGAGTAATCTGCAGCGCGCCGAGGCGTGTCTGAGCGCGGCGGCCCAACAGAAGGCTGACGTTGTGGTGTTCCCGGAACTGTTTCTCACCGGCCCGCTGATGAATCGGCTGGATCTGGCTGATGCGAAGGGGGCGTATCGGGATATCTTCAGGGGATGGGCTCGCCGCCACGGCGTGGACCTGGTGGCGGGAACGGTCGTGGAAAAGGTTGGACGCCGTTTCTTCAACGTCTGTTATTATGTGGACCGGCGGGGCCGGGTGCTGGCTCGGTACTGCAAGAGGAATCTGTGGCTGACCGAGAAACATTGGGTAACCCCGGGGCGAGAGGTGGTGACGGCCGCCACGCGTTGGGGGGTCGTGGGGCTGTCGATCTGTTGGGACCTGGCCTTTCCGGAAGTATACCGAGACTTGTTGCATTGCGGTGCCCGCCTGATCGTCTGCTGCGCCTGCTGGTCGCGCGAAGACGCCGGCCCCGGCCTGCAACGCAACCGGAACGCGGAGGCGATATTCATTGATTCCTGCACCACGGCGCGCGCCGTCGAAAATGAGGCGGCCGTGGTATTCTGCAACGTCGCCGGCGGATGGCAGGGCCGAACCAAGACCTTGCACTCCATCGGGCACACCCAGGCGGCGCTCCCGTTTCTTGGAGCCGTGGCAAAAATCAGCCACGGCAAAGAAGCCGTGCTGCTGGCGGACCTCGACCTCACCATCCTGGATGAAGCCGAGCAAGCCTATGAGATCAAAAAAGACCGGCTGCCTCCGAACAAAGACCGCTTGACCGACAAACGAAAAGCAACTTAGCTCGGGACGAGCGGGACCACGGCGAGCGAAAGGACTCCTAAACCGCTCGTTGCTCCGAGGGCCGCTTGACATCGCCAATCTACAGGAATATGATTCCGTGCGGATCGGATGGCACCCGCGAAGGGGGGATGAAAGCATCGGGTGGCTGATGACACGACTGGCTGAATTACCGCCCGCCGCTTCGCGGCACCAGTCACCTTGAGCAATCGATTCAGGAGCGTGAGACATGAAGCCCAATATCGTATTTATCCTGGCCGATGATATGGGGTACGGCGATTTCAGCGCCGTCAACAAAGGCCTGTCACAGACTCCGGCTCTCGACCAATTGATGTCTGAGAGCATTTGCTTAACACAACAGTACACGGCATCTCCCGTCTGCAACCCGTCCCGCGCCTGCCTGATGACCGGTCGCTATCCTCACCGGACGGGGTCGATTGACACGCTGGAGTGGCGAGGGCTTGAGCGTCTGGCCTTGCGGGAGACAACGCT
>CAZBCO010000321.1:0-3491 GCA_964490295.1 uncultured Planctomycetota bacterium | reverse complement strand
CCGCGAGCCTGTACGCTTAGACAAGCCGTTCTCCGCCGCCGGCCTTCTCCTTTGGGGCGTTACCGGCGCCGTGTCCGTGCCAACCGTTCAGACCGCTTCCCGTGCGCTGTCGGGTGTCGGGTCAAGCCGGTGGCGATGTTCCAGCTTGAATCGGTCGTAAGCCTTGCGGTTGAGGCGGAGGTTGCTTCGGTAGGAGAGATTGCCCACCAGGGTAATCAACGGCTGGCGGCGACGCCACACGCTGTTCAGAACGCGCAGCGCGATGCGCGGCAGGGAGTAGAAGTGGCGGTCGCAGGAGAGCATCTCTTTGATGATGCAATCCAGGGACAGGTTTTTGTACTCGGCGACCGGGAAGGTCAGCGTGTAGTATTGCCAGTCTTCCGGGAAGGTATTCATCGGCAGGCGGTCTTGACGCTTCATCTGGGTCCAGAGGCGCGTGCCCGGCAGCGGTGTGAGGAAGAGGACGTTCACGTTATCCACGCCGGCCCGCGCGGCCACCTTGGCGATGTGCCGGCCGATACCGGGTTCATCGACATCGAGGCCGATGATGAAGGAGCCGACGACCAGAATGTTGTGTCGCTGGATTCGCCGCATCGAGGCTCGGAGGTCACGGCTCTTGAGCAGGTTGGCTTTGCTGCCGACCTCCGCGATCCCTTCGGCGGAGGGCGATTCCAGGCCGATAAACACGCCGCGGCATCCGGCCTGGGTGGCCAGGGTGAGCAGCTCCTCGTCGTCGGAGAAATTGATCGTCACCTGGGCGACCCATTCCTTGCGCAGGTCGGCCGCAATCATCGCGCGGAACAGGGCTTTGGCGCGGGCAATATGTTCCGGGCGTGTGCCGATCAAGTTGTCGTCCACGATGAGAACCCGCTTTTCACGGATGGCTTGGAACTCGCGCACCACGTCGGGGATGGGCCGCTGGCGGTAATGGGCGCCGTTAAACGCGGTGACGCTGCAGAAGTTGCAGTTCAGGGGGCAGCCGCGGGTGGTCTGGATGGCCCCGAACGCATAGGCTTCGGGCAGCAGATCATGCCGGGCGAGCTCGATGTTATTCAGGTCGGCACGGCCGCCCTCATAGCGACGCTTCAAGCTCTGGTGGCGGGCATCCTCCAGCACCTCCGCCCAGATATTTTCCGCCTCACCGGTGACCACCGCGTCCACGTGCTCCAGCACTTCGTCGAGGCACATCGTGGCGTGGATGCCGCCCATCACCACGGGCACGCCGAGGTTGCGGAAGTGAGCGGCGATCTGATACGCCCGGTTGGCTTGCGACGTGAACGCCGTGATGCCCACCAGGTCGGGCCGGGGGAGACCGGCGTAGTCCGGCACGCCCAGATTCTCGTCGAGAATCGAGACCTCCCACTCCGGAGGCGTCAGGCCGGCGAGCACCATCAGGCCCAACGGTTTCCAGACGCGGTATCGGTTCCAACGGCTTTCCTTGACGTTGGCGATGCTGACCAGCGGATTGGAGGGATTGATCAGATACAGCCGCATTAAAAAACCTCCTGCAGAGCGATGACTTCAGGCGGCCTTTCATTGCCGCTCGCTCCGCCGGGGGTAATCACCTTCCATGACAAAGCGTAACCTTATCATAACATGCCGCCCCTCCGGTAACAAGGAGCCGACGGATTTCCGAGGAGGGGGCGACGGACAGAAAACGCGGCGACGAGGCCCTCAGGGCGTCGCAAAAGCCCGAAGCCGCTGCATCCGTTCATCCAGGATTTTACGGGCGGCGGGGTCGAGCCGGGCGGAGTCGGTGACGAGCTGCCGCAAGCCTTCTTCGACGACGACGCCGTGTTCGTCGAGGCCCAGCAGGTTCAGGAAGGTGAGCTGGGCGCGGAGCCGCTCGGCGGGGTCGTCGGATTCGAGCCAGGCGCCGCGCCGGAGCCTGGGCAGGTGCCAGGCCTCGAAGACCACGCGGCACTGCTCGCGCCAGAGCCGCTGCAGCTCGTCCGGGCGGGTCAGCGGCTCCGACAAGTCGGCAATCAGCGTCAGGTAGTCGGCACGGCGACGGCCATGCAGCCGGGCGACCCCGCCGGTCTCCGTGCGGGCGAAGGGATGCAGCACCACCTCGGCCACGCGGCCCCGCTCGGCCCCGTCCGCCGCCGCGAAGCCAAGCTCCAGCAGGAACGCACTGTCCGTTTCAAGTTCCGGCTCGCGCCAATCGAACAGGAAGTTGCCGAGGCTGTAGGCGATGGGCACGCCCTGATGGATTTCGACGCCCTGGGGCACGTGCGGATGATGGCAGACCACCGCCGCGGCCCCGGCGTCGGCCAGCGCCCGGCAGAAGCCGATGAGCTGCGGCGAGGGATACAACACCTGCTCTTTGCCGGTGTGCACCACGGGGATTACCAGCCGCCCGCCGCGAGCCAGCTCGGCGACGGTGCGCAGGTCGTTGAAGTGGTCGATGGCCGCGGCTCCGGGCCCGCCGCGCGGCACGGCGCCTTCGAGCGTTGCGATGTTGACCAGCACCACCTCGGCCTCTCCGGCGCACACGGCGAGCGGCGAGCGCGCGTCGGCGGGGGTGCGGCCGGCGCCGACCGGTGCGATGCCGGCCGCCTCAAGAGCCTCCAGCGTTTCCAGCAGGCCCCCGACGCCCTGGTCGAGCGAATGGTTGTTGGCCAGGCAGGCGACGTGGACCGGCACGGCGGCGAGGCCGGCCGCCACGGCTGGCGCGGCGCGGAAGTTCGGGCCGAGTTTGGCCAGCGGGGCCTGGGCCGTGCAGAGCGGCGATTCGAGGTTGACCACGGCGAGGTCGGCCCGGCGGAACAGCTCGCGGGTGTCGCCGAACGCGGCGTCGATGGCGCCGGAGGCGAGCAGGGTCTCGATGCGGTGAATAGGGCAAAGGTCGCCCGCGAACAACGCCCGCCCGACGACCGGCCGGCCCGACAGCCTGACCCTTCCCTCTGCGTCAAACATACCGTCTCCTCCGTTGGCAGCTCCGATGTCAATGTGATGGTATCGCGCCGCCGGGCCTCGGTCAAGCCGAGCCGACGCGCCGAGGGTTGCACCGGGTGATGCGAGAGGCTATCATAGGCGAGAGCGACCGCGAGCCGACGGCTGCGGCCACGCCAAAGCCCCTGAGACCGGAGCAGATTCGCATGGACTGGAAACGTCCGAACATTCTCGTGGCCATTGCCGATGACTGGGCCTGGCCGCACGCCGGAGCCTATGGATGCCGGTTCGTCAACACCCCCGCGTTCGACCGCGTGAGCCGTGAGGGAGCGCTGTTCGTCAACGCCTTTACCGCCGCGCCCACCTGCACCGCTTCGCGCGCCGCGCTGTTGACGGGCAGGCACCCTTGGTCGATGGAGGCCGGGGCGCAGTTGTGGGGCTATCTGCCGGCCAAGTATGCGGTGTACCCCGACCTGCTCGAAGCGGCCGGCTATTGGGTGGGCCACACCTACAAGGGTTGGGGCCCCGGCAGCATCGAGGCCGGCGGGCGCAAGCGGAACCCCCCCGGCCCCGCCCTCCACCAGGAAAACCGCCCA
>CAZBCO010000320.1:0-5364 GCA_964490295.1 uncultured Planctomycetota bacterium | reverse complement strand
GAGCAGCTCAATGCCGTAGGGGGAGCCGTCGAGCAGCAATCGCGGCTCAAGCTCTTCGAATGCGGGCGACAGATGGGTGATCTTGGGCGATATGCTCATCACAAGGCTCCTTACGGTTCCTGCACCTGACACCCGTCGGATACGATGAGCAGATGAACAGGAATCCACGCCGGGATGCGACGGGCACCGCAATAAGGGTACCAACGCTTCCCGCGAGCCACCTGTTCCGCGTCACCTCCGAAGGCATCTGCGGCAGGAGCCTCCTTCCCCGGTCCGGCCTCACTGCCTTAATTATAGGCCGGGAGAGGCACGGTCACAAGAAAAGAAGGCGACTATTTTTTACATCTTGGCCAGACCTGCGGCACGTTTCGACCGGAACCCAATGGCTCCGCGCGATGTCCAGGCATGCCCGGCCAAGCTATAAGAGCTTATACAGCAAATTCCGTGCCGTGATTTGTAACAATACGATATTTTTTTATTATAATTTATAAACTATAATGAATAAAGACCTTACGGCAACACTCGCGGAGCATCCTTTCGGAGAGCATATTGCAGAGAGTCCTTTTTTTGCAACGCCGTTGCAATTTTACGAGGGACGGTTCGGTTGAAAAGCTGAAATATTCAAAATAACAGCATAAATAACAAGAGGTTACGTCTTATCGCGGCGTACTGTCCAACGTTTCCTTTTTGCAACACATAAAACACCCCAAATGTTACTTTTCGGCATCACCGCGCCGGAAGAGGAACTGGTTGTTCCCGTGCTGAAAGCCGGTCACGTGAAACACGCGGGCCAACATCAGGCCCAGCGGGTTAAGGTGTGCGGCCACCTCGCCCTCCGAGGCCCACTCGTACGGCAGGCCGCCGAGCCAGCTCACCGAGTCGTGCCATACGCTCATGCCGCTGCTGCGTTTGCGGAACGGGTTCTTGCCCTTCAGCAGCCGCAGGGCCGCGGTGGTCGTGAACAGGCCCAGCGTGAAGAAGAAACGAATCGGGGCGGGACACCAGTTGTAGAACCGCTTGAACCTGAGCCAGGCGTGGTTCGACAGCGTCCGGTTGTAGATGGCCAGGGCGAGCACTCCGCCTGGGGCCACGTTCTGCGCGATAATATCCATCGCGTCCCACATCCGGCCGGTATGATGCAACACGCCCCAGGCATGCACCACGTCAAACGTCCCCAGCGATTTCATAAACTCGCCATCGAGAAAACTCCCCTGCTTGATTTCGACATTGGGCGGTACCTCTCCGAGCAGCTTTTCGATCACGTACCGGGTGCATTCCGCGCTGTAGGGGTCCCAGTCGATGGCCACCACGCGCTCCGCCCCCATCTTCAAAGCCGCCACTGCGGTCAAGCCGCTGCGGCAACCGGCGTCAAGAAAGGTCTTACCGCCCAGGTCCCAGGTACCCAGCAGGCGCGCCAGCGAATGGGTCGCGGCATTCAGCGTCTTCGCGTTGATATGCCGGGCGTAGTTCCTCCAATTCTTGCCGAAGCTGAACTTGACTTTTTCCGGTTTCATCGTGCTGCGATGCTCCAAATGACCTGTGCCGCGCCCGATGCCTGGATATGGGGCGCTCGCGTTGTGCGGAGTATAGCAGTAAAGTTCGCTCATGCCAAAGGAGAATTTCCAGGCGAACCTGCCCGCGGGGAGCGTGTTACATCCCATCGTCAAGCCAGGCTGATGAAACCCGGTGTTCGCAAGCTGCCGGAAACCGGTATCCGAGAGCGATTCCCCGCTTCACGTCAAAAGCACGCCGCGCCCTGCCCCGGCTCCATCCTGAGACAAAACTGCCGCCGCTCCGTGCCGACACTGATATCTGGGGTGGACGGGCCGCTCCTGCTTCTGGAGAAATGCTTTATGAACATCGCGGTGGTGGGCACCGGTTACGTGGGGCTGGTTTCGGGGGCTTGCTTTGCCGAGTTCGGGACGCATGTCACCTGCGTGGACAAGGATGCGGCCAAGGTCGAGGCCTTGCAGCAGGGTCAGATTCCGATTTACGAGCCGGGCCTGGACCAACTGGTCGCCCGCAACGTCGCCGCCGACCGGCTGCACTTCACCACCGACCTCAAGGGGGCGGTCGCCGATAATCTGGTGGTGTTCATCACCGTGGGCACGCCGCAGGACCCACACGGACGGGCCGACCTGAGCTCGGTGCTGGCCGTCGCCGGGGAGGTCGCCGACGTCATGCCCGGATACCGCGTAGTCGTGATCAAGTCCACCGTCCCGGTGGGAACCGGCGACCGCGTGGAACAGCTCATCCGCGAGCGCTCCGGAGGGCGGTTCCCGTTCAGCGTCGTCTCCAACCCGGAATTCCTCCGCGAAGGGGCGGCCATTGAAGATTTCATGCGCCCCAACCGCGTGGTGATCGGCTCCGAGGACGAGCAATCGCGGGCGATTATCGAAGACCTCTACCGACCGCTCTACCTGATCGAAACGCCGATTGTGAGCACCCGGCGCCGCGCGGCGGAACTGGTCAAGTACGCCAGCAATGCCTTCCTGGCCGTCAAAATATCGTATATCAACGAGATGGCCGACCTGTGCGAGTCGGTCGGCGTGGACGTGCATGCCGTCGCTCGCGGGATGGGGTTGGACCGGCGCATCGGGTCGAAGTTCCTGCACCCCAGCCCCGGATTCGGCGGCTCCTGTTTCCCCAAGGACACCGCCGCTCTGCTGGCCACCTCCGAGGAGCACGGCTCGCCGCTGCGCATCGTGCAGGCGGCCGTCGAGGTCAACAGCCGCCGCCCCCAGCGGATGGTGGAGAAGATCAAGCAGGTTCTGGGCAATGAACTGGACGGCAAAACCGTCGCCCTGCTCGGCCTGGCCTTCAAACCCGACACCGACGACGTCCGTGAATCGGCCCCGTTAAAGATCGCGCTGGCCCTGACGGAAGCGGGCTGTTCGGTCCGGGCCTTCGATCCGGCGGCGATGGGCCGGGCGCGGGAGGCGGGCTTTACCGGCGAATGCTGCAAAGACGAATACGACGCCTGCCGCAAGGCCGACGCCGTGGTCATCGCCACCGAGTGGAACCAGTTCCGGAACCTCGACCTGCTCCGCGTCCGAGCGGCGCTCAATCAGCCGGTACTTGTTGATCTCCGCAACGTCTGCGACCCGTCCGAGATGGCCGAACAGGGCTTCCGCTACAGCGCCATCGGACGGTAAGCGGGAGAAAAGTCGCCTTGAAACCGTTTCCGGCTCACCGACAAGAAAAGTTGGGAATGGCTCAAGTTGCGCCGAGGTTGAACATCATAAAAAGGCCGAGACCAGAGAGCTCGCCCAAGGGCTTCATTTAGGGTAAAGATGCTTTTCACGGACAACCCAGCAACTCAGATCACAGATCGGCAAGAATCACTTCAGGATGCCCTTGAAATAATCAATGGTTCTGCTAAGTCCGTCTTCCAAGGGAATTGTGGGTTCCCAGTCCAGCGTCTTTCGTGCAACAGTAATATCAGGCCGGCGCCTTACAGGGTCGTCGGCGGGCAGGGCCGCATGCACCACTTTTGAGGAAGAACCACAAAGATCAATGATAAGTTCGGCCAATTTAAGCACCGTGGTTTCACGGGGATTACCCAAATTCATCGGCCCGGTCACTTCGTCCCCAGTATCCATCAGTCGGGTCAGAGCGTCGACCATGTCGCTGACGTAGCAGAAACTCCTCGTCTGGGAACCGTCGCCATAGACAGTAATATCCTTCCCCTCAAGGGCCTGCATTATAAAATTGCTGACCACACGGCCATCCTGCGGATGCATTCGAGGTCCGTATGTGTTAAAAATACGGGCCACTTTCACGCGAAGTTTGTTCTGCCTGTGATAGTCCATAAAAAGCGTTTCTGCACAGCGCTTGCCTTCATCATAACAAGATCTGTAGCCAACAGGGTTTACATTTCCCCAATACGTTTCCACCTGGGGATGTTGATCCGGGTCACCATACACTTCGGATGTCGATGCTTGGAGCACTTTCGAGCACGTACGCTTCGCCAACCCCAAGACATTGATCGCTCCGTGTACGCAGGTCTTTGTCGTTTGGACCGGGTCAAACTGATAATGAACCGGCGAGGCAGGACAGGCGAGGTTATAGATTTCGTCAGCTTCCACATAAAGAGGAAATGTTATGTCGTGGCGGCATATCTCAAAAAAAGGATTGTCGAGAAGACGAACCACGTTGGCACGGCGACCGGTATAGAAATTATCGACACAGAGAACCTCTTTGTCGTCACAAAGCAATCGTTCACATAAATGCGAGCCAATAAAACCCGCTCCACCGGTCACAACCACCCGCTTACTCAGAACACCGCTTGCCATTGTAACCCCTCCATTTAGGATTGCTTCTTGCCACGCTCAGGAACAACGCTGTATCGGATAATACACCAAAGAGCCCTTAGGCCATCGCGCCACCCAATTTTCTTACCGGCTTGGTGACTGCGGGGATCGTATCGTATCGGAACCTCAGCCACGCGAACACCAAGACGTGCGATCTTAACCGTCATTTCAGGTTCAATGCCAAACCGATCCTCCTGTAACACCAGCCGTTTCAGAACATCGCCACGAAAAACTTTATAACAAGTCTCCATATCCGTCAATTTCAATCCAGTGGTCAGATTCGAGAATGCGGTAAGAATTCGGTTCGCCAAATAGTTTGTCCAACGCCCTTTGGGGCCTTTCGCTGCAAAACGACTGCCGTAAACAATATCGGAATTACCTTGGATGATGGGACTAATGAGTTGCGGATACTCGGAAGGGTCGTATTCCAAATCGGCATCTTGAATGATCACTATGTCGCCACGAGCAGCAGAGAAGCCAGTCCGAAGAGCGGCTCCCTTGCCCCGGTTACGGATGTGAAAGATAACATCCACATAATTTGCCTCTCCGTATTCGGAGCCAAGCTCGCGTTGCGCATGAATCGCGAATTCGCTAAGTTGCTTGCGTGTTCCGTCGGTTGACCCATCATCAACCAGGATAATCTGCTTCGTTATTCCGGGTAGATTGACGGCAGCTACGCGGTCAACAATCTCGCGCCAAGTATCTGCTTCGTTGTAGATAGGAATGACGACGGAAAGCAATATCTCCTCTTCACGGCCCACCCCGCCAAGAGGATTTTGCGATTTTCCGCGATCTGCTGTGGCTAACCCATTTCTAGAGACACGAAAGAAGATTCCTAGAAGCCCCATTGCAGCGAGGATGGCCAAGCCCGGAAGCGCCGGTAATCGAAATCTCGGATTTGCATGGACAACAACACTGGTAGCGAAGACGCCAAGCATTGGGGCAAAGCAGATCAGGGCTGTTGACCTACTGGCGAAAATAGCTATCCCAATAATCGCAAGATAGAAAAGCAGGGCGTCCGATACTTCGTGGTACCAAACATGATTATTGA
>CAZBCO010000319.1:0-4503 GCA_964490295.1 uncultured Planctomycetota bacterium | reverse complement strand
TAGGTGGGTTCGGCGGCGTCCGGCAGCTCGACATAGACGACCGCCCGCTTGCCGGTCAGCAGGGGGGCGGCGACGGGAATCACCAGCGGCTTGCCCGCATCGCCGGCGGCCACATAGCCGAGCGATTCGGCTCGCACCAGCGGCATCCCGCAAGTGTCGCACCCGCCGGCCTGATCCTTGATCACATCCGGGTGCATCGAACACAGCCATTTGCCCGCCAGTTTGTCGTTGACGACACCGCCCTCGGCGGTCAACTGTGCCCGGACGACGCCTCGGGCCAGCATCTTGGGCTTCAGCCGTCCGTCGGGATTGGGCACCGTGGCGCGGACTTGAATGGTCCGCGTCTGTTGGTGGACCATCGGGGCGATGAAGACGACCTGGCCGTGGAACGTCTCGCCGGGATAGGCCTCGGTGGTGAAGGCCACCTCCTGGCCGACACGCACCCAGGCGAGGTCTGCCTCGTAGGCATCGAACTGTACCCAAACCTGACTGAGGTCGGCGATGGTATAGATGC
This sequence comes from uncultured Planctomycetota bacterium, assembly GCA_964490295.1. GTDB lineage: Bacteria > Planctomycetota > PUPC01 > PUPC01 > PUPC01 > CAZBCO01. The sequence continues at coordinate 3,989 of CAZBCO010000319.1, read as the reverse complement.
GCGTACCGGTCTGGACGTAGGCCCCCTGCTTGACGTTTTTTTCAATGACCAAGCCGCCGGTCGGGGCGTAGATGGTCACGCGGTCGGTCGCTTTGCCGCGCCGCTCAATTTCCGCGACTTGCTCCGTGGTCAGGCCGAGCAAGCGCAGCTTCTCGCGGGTGGCGGTCACGGTCGCCTCGGTGCGCTCGCGCACCAGAGCCATGCTGCTCTCCCGAAGGTCCTTCGCGGCCTGAAGGGCTTGGAGCAGTTCCTCCTGCGCGGCGAGCAGGTCGGGGCTGTATAATTCGACCAGATGCTCGCCGGGGTTGACGGGCATGCCGGTGTAATCGACGAACAGGCGGTCGATCCGCCCGGGCACCCAGGCGGTGATGTAGCTCAGCCGGGTTTCATCGTATTCGATAGTTCCGGACATCTGCACCTCGGCCTCCACCGTGCGGCGCTCCACCCGGGTGGTTTCAATCCGCGCCAAAGCCTTGGCCCGCTCGGACATGGCCAGTTGCCGCGGCCCCAAGCCCTGGTCGCCGGTCTCCGCGGGGATCAGGTCCATACCGCAGTACTTGCACTTCCCAGGCTTGTCGCTGGAGTAATAGGGATGCGGATTGTTGTTCATCGAACACACCCACAACTCCGCCTTGGCCTCGGTGCCGCCGGACGGTGCCGGACCGGCTGAGGGCGTCAGCCAGGCGTTCAGCCCGTATCCAGCCGCCAGAGCGGCAATCAGCAGCACGAGCAATCCGATGCGTTGCCTTAGAGCTTCGAGCCACGGCTTCATCGCTCGTTCTCCTCTCTGTCCCGTCGAGGGAATTGCTTCCCGGTCAGCCGCTCGATGTCGGCGAGGCGTTGCTCGCGGTCGGCCCGGGCGCGCTCGTGCATCAAGTGGAACTCAAGCCAGACGCGCTCGGCATCCACCAGGTCGGTAAAGCTCGCCTTGCCGCCCTCAAAGGCGGTCATCGCGGCCCGCAACGCCTGACGGGCCTTCGGCAGCAGCGTGTCGCGGTAGAGGTCGATCTTGCGCTCGGCATCGCGGAATTGATAAAGCACCATCTTCGCTTCGGCTTCCAGCGTGTTTTCGCGGTCGGCGCGGGCCAGCGTCGCCGCCCGCAGGTTCGCCTCGGCCTCCCGTTCTCCGGCCCGGTATTTTGCGAGCCAGAGCGGCACGTTGATCGAGACCGTTGCGATCACCGGGTCCTTCCCGCTGTCCGGAACCCCCGGCATCCGCGCGGAACCGGTATCGATATAGTCCAGGCCCAGCGTGATATCGGGGTAGTATTCCTTTCGGGCGAGCGCGACGGCATGTTCGTGTCGGGCGATATCGTGCCGCATCGCCCGAAGCTCCGGGCTGGCCTCGCGCAGCCAGGCGATCACCTCGTCGTCCGATGCCGTGAAGACCGCCGCGGGCAGGGCGGTGGGGCGGGGCAGCGCCGCGGCCGCGGGCCGGCCCAGGGCGGCGTTCAACCGTGCCGCGATCGGGCCTTGCAAATCGGTGACGGTGCGCAGGCGGTCTTCAACGCGGCCCAACTCGACTTGGGCACGGATCAGATCGGCGTTGGTCGCATGGCCGGTACGGTAGCGCTCGCGCACCACGCCTTCCAGGTTTTTAGCGAGGTCCAGATTTTCGCGCACCACGGCAATGGATCGCGTCAGATAGAAAGTTTCCGCGTAGGCTTTTCGCACGCGGCTGAACAACGCCAGCTTGGCGGCCTCGTAGCGCTGCCGCATCGCGTGAGCTTGCTCCATCGCCGCGCCGCCACGTTGTTCGAGCTTGCCGAACCAGGGGAACCTTTGCGAGATGCCGACGCCGTGCCGCTGAGGGCCGACGCGCGTCTCGACTTGCTCGATGAAATACCGGTAAGTAAATCGCGGATCGGGCAGCGCCGTCACCTGGGGGACGCGCTCCAGAGCCGCCTTCCATCGGTTGAACGCCGCTTCGAGGCCGGGGTTGTTGAGGGCGGCATAGAGCAGATAGTCCTCCACCGACGCCTCGACGCCCAGTTCGGGCAACTCGCGTTCTGCCGAGCGGTAGCCCGCTTGAATCTCAACGCGGTCCAGTTCGCCGAACGCCGCCCGCTGAGCCGGAGCCACGCAGCCGCCGGTCGCCAGAGCGATCCCGATGCTCGCCGCAATGAGCCAAGTGCCCTTTGTCATCAGCACCTCCTTCTCCCAATGAGGAGTATACCACACAAGGCGATGTATTCCTAGCTTCTGCGTGTAGATCAGCGGCACGGAAGGCTCTTCGCTATTCTTGCCGGGGCAAGAATAGTTCGGGCGTTGGCGGGGGTTTTGTGTTATACTCTCCCTTGTGATATACCTCATGCGTTGGACGGGAAACGATTCAGTCAGTTGCAGTTTCGCCCTCGGATCTTCTGCCCCCGACATCTTTTCTTACTGATACGCAATGAGCTTTGGCCAGACCGCCGGCCCGACCTAGTCAACGGGCCGATCCCACGGGGACTATCCCGTGCCGTTCAAAAAAGGATTGTGTGCTGATGAGTGACGAGAACAAAAGATTTACGGACTATGCGTTTGGGCCGGAGATAATGCGGGATATTCAGGCCGCGGGCTATCTGGTGCCCACGCCCATTCAGGCGGCGTTGATCTCGCCCGCGCTGGAAGGCAAGGACCTGATCGGCGTGGCCCAGACGGGGACGGGGAAGACGGCGGCGTTCGCCCTCCCGGTCATTCAGCGCACCGCGGGCCGGGCCGAGATGATCTCCCTGGTGCTGGCGCCGACGCGCGAGCTTGCCCGCCAGACCACCGAGATGTTCGAGATGCTCGGGCGGTCCAGCGGCATTCGCGTCGCCACGCTGATGGGCGGCGTCGCCTACGAGGTCGACAAGAAGGCCCTGGCCTCCTGGCCGAACGTCCTGGTGGCCACGCCGGGGCGCCTCATCGACCATATCGAGTCCGGCTCGGTTGCCTTGGACCAGATCGAGGTGCTGGTGGTGGACGAGGCGGACCGGATGCACGACATGGGCTTTGTGCCCCAGGTTCGGCGTATTCTTGCCGCGTTGCCCCCCGAACGCCAAACCCTGATGATGACCGCCACCATGCCCGACGACATCGAAGACATCGTCCGCCGCTGTATGAAGGACGCCGTGCGGATTCAGGTCGGGCGCACGTCGGCACCCGCCGAACGGGCCGCTCAGCAGTTGTTCACGGTCGGCGAGGGCGAGAAGGACCGCCTGCTCTTCTCGTTGATCAAGGAGAGCGAGGGGCGGGTCCTCGTCTTTGTACGTACCAAGCGATCGGTCAACCGAGTGGCGAGGATTGTCTCGGGCCGCGTCCGAGGCGTTGCCAGCATCCATTCGGGCCGGACGCAGGAGGAACGCGACAATGCGATGAGCGGCTTCCGGGACGGCACCCACCGCATCCTCATTGCCACCGACATCGCGGCTCGCGGCTTGGACGTTGCCGATATCGAGCACGTCATCAACTACGACTTCCCGCTGTCGGCCGAGGACTATGTCCACCGCATCGGCCGCACCGCACGGGCCGCGGCCACCGGTAAGGCCAGCAGCTTTGCCGTCGCGTCCGACCGCCACCTGGTGGTCGCCGTGGAGCGCCTCATCGGCGAAAAGCTCCCGATTACCGCCCCGCCCGCCTTCCAGCCACGCCCCGCCGCCCGCGGCAGGCGTCGCCCGCAACATCCCTCCGGCCCCAAGCGGCGCTCTCCCCAGAGTCGATAAAAAAGAAGACTTCACCGCAGAGAGCACAGAGTTCGCAGAGGGGGGAGCATCTCGTGCTCGTGCTCGTGCTCGTGCTCCTACTCGACATAGCCGTCAGCTATCAGCCAAGAAGCAGCCAACCACCAGTCCACATCAGTGCTCATCCGGCCTGCCCGCCATAGCTCTAGCGACGGCGGGTGTCCATCTGTGGTTAAACCTTTCCTCTTCTCTCTGCGTTCTCCGCGATCTCTGCGGTGAGCCGCTTTCGTCGTCGCTGGTCCCGTGCGGCAGGTTTCGCCGCCGCACGGGGATTGGGTTGCTTCT
>CAZBCO010000318.1:0-4720 GCA_964490295.1 uncultured Planctomycetota bacterium | reverse complement strand
CTGTCGGCCCAATATTTCCCGGTTGTTCATGCCGGTGTTCTTTGTTCCCGGTGAAACAACTCAGGCATCCGGCGCGGCCTCGGCACCGCGAGCAGGCAGACGCCTGAACAGATAAATCGCCCAGCCCAGGACGTCTCGGCCCCACCTCAGATACACCGATTTCTCCTTGGCCACGCGATCCAGCAGCTCAGAAAGATCGGCATCGTCCGGGTTGGCGCGAGCGTACTCCGCCATCGCATACCACTGAAGCCCTTCGTATCGGTCCCAATCGTCCTTGCTGCTCACGAGAGTATGCACCAGATCGAGCCCTCGCCGCTCGCCCGCTTCAACGTTTTCCGCATGGCTCCCGAAGGCCCCTCTCGTCAGCCCGCACGCCTGCAAATGTTCCTCCGCCGGCTCCCGAATCCAGTACGGCTCCCCCGCGATCACCCACCCGTCGGGCTTGACCATACTGACCAGCGCGTCCAGAGTCCGGGCGTGCCCACCGAAAACCCAACTCGCCCCAATGCACGAAGCCAGAGCGAGGCTGTGTGGCTTGTCGGGTTTAAAATCAGCGCCGTCCATTGGGTTGAAGGTGATTTCTGCCTGCGGCAACCGAGCTTTGAGCCTTTGTTCTGCTTCGGCGATGAAGAAGGGCGAGAGGTCTACGCCAACGCCGCGCACCCCGTATGCCGCCGCCATACGTATCAGAAACTCGCCCTTCCCGCAGGCGATGTCAACCACACGCGCGTCTGCCGGAAGCTGCACCAGTTCCACCAAGCGCGTGAGCTTCTCTTCGCTCGTCGGATTGCATATGACGTGCCTGCGATGCGTGACGTCGTAAAACTTCCACATGTCCATCGGTCGATTCCTCAAAACAGCACTGTTTGCACCATATAAGACCACTTGCGATATCCGGGCGAAAATAGCCGCACCCGCACGCCCGGCAACGCACGCTGCGATTATTCTGCGCCGGCGCGGCGGGCTTGTCAATCGAGGGGGCTATCAACCATCCATACCGGCGGCGGTCACTCCCGATCGCCTGGGCACATGCACCCAATCAGCGTTGAAAGGCTCCGATCGCGGCGGCCTTTTGGTGTACGTGTCGGAGGGATGGTTGGGCATCCCTCATGTGTATTCATACACGGGTGTTTCGATGACTTTCCGGGGGGCCTTCCCGCCCTTGATGAGGGCCCGGATATGCTCCACGGTATCGGGGGCGAAGTACTGTTCTCCGGTCTCCGGACAAACGCGGGCAGGCACATGTTCGATGGCGTTCTCCGCGGTGCATGATTCATCGGGGTCTTCGAACAGCCGCGACGCGGCGAACCATTGCAGGCCGCGGCGTCGTCAAGACGCCGAAGCGGGAGCGGGCATGAACGGATCAGGTTTTCCCCTTGATTTCCTTGCTGATTCCTCGCGAGGCTTCAAGCAAACTCCGAGGTCTTCCCGCCAAGCGCTTGACGCCCCCCTTGGCTGATAGTACGATTTCTCCCGAATGCCGAAGCCGTCTTCCAAGGGTGATGGGGGGCGGCGTCAGTGGTTGGGTTCTGCGATTGGTCGAAAAGGGAAGGCCGCGACGATGACGGGCAAACAGCCGAACGTGCTTTTGATTCTCTCGGACCAACACCACGCCAAGGTGCTGGGGCACAAGGTCCATCCCGATCGGATCCGAGCGGCGGGAAATAAAAACTACATTTGAAAGGCAAACCGACGATGGGCGATCCACGCTATGAAAGCTTCATGGGCCACGGCCCCAAACAAATTCCTCACTGGGAGCATTGGTCTTGCCCCGATGCGGAAACCTATCTGACGGGCATCGATTACTATGCCCACCCCCGTTCGTGCCGTCTGAAACTGAAGGCATTGTATCCTCAGTTGGACCTGGCGATACCGGAAACCGATGATCCCAAGCCGAGACCCGAAGAACAGAAAGACCTGGGCAAGGGGAGATGGGGCGACGAATATCGCGACCACTGGCAACAGCAGGAGGCCGGACAGCGCTTCCGGACGCAGGAAGACATGCTTCGGTTTTCCCCTCTGGAGCAAGGGGATTTCAGCGGGTGGCATGTCGTGGTGGACGGGGATTTCCGGAGTGAAGAGGTCATCTACGAGCGTTACCGCAAGAAATACCCTGCGGCGTGGGGCGATCAGGCCCCGGCCGGCTCGTCGGCCTCGGCCTTTTTTTACAATACAATGTTCATGTGGCCGCTGCTGGTCTTCGGATACGAGAACTTCCTCTCGATCTGCCTGGAGCCGGAGTTCGACCGCATCATGGACGAGTTTGCCGAAATCAACCGGCGCGTCTTTCGGGCGTTCGCCAGGCTGCCGGTGAACTTTGTCGTGTGCCACGACGACATCGTCCTGTCCACCGGCCCGGTCTGTAGCCCCGCGTGGATGCACCGATATATCTTCCCGCGGTACGAGGAGTTCTGGAGCCTCCTGAAGGAGGCGGGCAAAGAGGTTATCTTCATGGTCGACGGGTGCGTGGACGCCTTTGTGGATGACGTCATGGCCTGCGGCGCGCGAGGCATCATCAGCGAACCGTTCACCGATTACAAAGCCATCGCCAGACGGTACAAGGACTGCTTCATCGCCGGTGAGGGCGATAACCGTGTCCTGATGAGAAACGACCCGGCCGAGATTCGGAGCATGGTCGAGTCGATGGCCGAGACAGGCCGCATGTCGGGAGGCTACATGATGTGCATCGGCAATCACATCCCCTTCAATGTGCCCGGCGAGGCCATCAAGCGCTATCTGGACCTGTCACAGGAACTGGCGCATCGATAGTGTTCCTGAGAGACCGGCTATGGATTGGATGCTGAAGGCCCTGGTCGGGGCAGCGGCGGTGGTCCTGATCCAGCTCTTTGCCCAGAGCAAGAGTTACTATCTTGCCGGCCTCGTCCCCCTCTTCCCCACGTTTGCCCTCATCTCCCACTACCTGGTCGGAACGCAGCGGCCGGTGGCAGAACTCCGAGAGACCATCGTCTTCGGCATGCTGGCCCTCATCCCGTATGCCCTCTATCTGGCTTCGCTGTATTTTCTGGTCGGAAGGTACAAGCTGTTCACCGCGCTGGCGGGGGCAACGGTCGTCTGGATATTCACGGCCGGAATCCTCATCACCCTTTGGCAAAAAGGATGACAAGCGCCGCCGGAACCAGGCGGGGCTTGGCGGCGGGCGGTGCCGTGGGAAAGCCGTGCTGCGTTTCGAGCAGGAGCACGAGTACGAGCACGAGGTGCTCCCATGCCCCCGCGCTCCCATGCTCCCACGCCCCCACGCTCCTACGCTCCCACGCCCCCACACCCCCGCGCGCCCAAGATGGTTTGGCCGATAGCTGACGGCTGATAGCTGATAGCTTCATCAAGCACGAGCAGGAGCACGAGCACGAGGGAATTGGCTGATAGCTGACAGCTTTTTCGAGCGGGAGCACGAGGGGGAAGCGTTCTGCGGTGCGGCGCGGCGGAGCCGACGGTTTCAGCGGAATGGCGGGGCGGCGGGCGCCTGGGGCTTCTGCTTTTCGGCCCGGCCCTTCGCGTAGTGCATCCAGACCAGCCAGAAGCCGCCCAGCATGATGATCATCCCCCCGATGAACTGCCGCAGGGTCAACGCCGCCGAAGGCAGCAACAGGGCCACCGGCAGGACAAACAGCGGCTCGGCCATCCACACCATCGCGGCCCGGGATACCGCCCAATAGCGGTAGGAGGTGAGCACCAGCGTGATGCCCAGGCACGGCCCCAGAAAGGCACCGACCAACAACGCCGCCCAGCGGCTCGGCTCGGCGTGGATCGCCCAATCCCCCCGCACGCCCACCCACACCAGCAACAGCAGAGCCGTCACCGCCAACCGCCAGACGTTCGCCACCATCGGGGGGATATAGTGCGACTGCATCTTGGTGGTCAGACGCCACAAAGCTCCCGACACACAGGAAAGGATCATCAGCACCACCCCCGCCCCCACCACGTTCCAATTGCCGATCAGGCTGAAGAACCCGCCGAACAACATCACCCCCACGGCGACCACTTCCAGCCAGGTGAGCCGCTCGCGCAGGAACACCGCCCCGCCGAGGATGACCAGCACCGGGGAAAACCGCCCCAGGAACGCGGCGAACGACGGGTCGAGCCGGGCCAGTCCGGCCCAGCAGAAAATACCGGTCGCGCCGGCAAACAGGCCCGATAGAAGCAGCCCGCCAATCGCCACCCGCCCCGCCCACAACAGCTTCAGCTCGCCGCGGATTCGGAGCAGCACCAGCAGATAGCCCAGCGCCGCCGCCGCCCACAACAAGGCGAACATCGCCGGCGTAAACCCTTCTTCCGGGTGCAAAGCGTGCTTGGCAAACACAAACGCTGACCACCCCCCCAGGGCCGTACCGGTCAGCGCATAAAGAAAGCCCTTGACAGGGTTGGCGGGAACCGACGGGCGAGCTGTGGCTGTAACATTCGACATAGGCCGCCATTGTAGCGATTGCCCGCCAAAGCGCAATCGCCGCATCGCCAAGTTCGCGGCTGATAGGGAAGCTCCGGAAGCCAGAAGCGCATGGGTGCATGGGAGCGCGGGGGCATGGGAGCATGGGCGCATGGGAGCGCGGGAGACCGGGGGCATGGGAGCACCTCGTGCTCGTACTCGTACTCGTGCTCGTGCTCGTACTCCTGCTCGTGCTCGAAATGCGGCACGGGCATCCTTCCCGCGATTAAAACGTAGCACGGCTGTCCCAGCCGTGAATAAAAAAGGTGCGGCACGGGC
>CAZBCO010000317.1:0-5719 GCA_964490295.1 uncultured Planctomycetota bacterium | reverse complement strand
CGGGCATCGAAGAGACCGTGGGCGAGACGCTCAAGCTCTATATCCCCGGCGAAGGCATGGAAGCGATTCCGCTACAGCGCGGCGAGGGCGGACACGGCGGTGCGGACCCTCAACTTCGCGCCGACCTGTTCGGGCGGGCCTGGGATGCCGAGCCGACCGATCGTACCGCTTCGCTGATGGACGCGGTGCAAGCCGTGCTCATCGGCGTGGCCGCCGACAAATCGCTCACCACCGGCCAACCGGTAGAGGTGCAAGGTTTGCTGTAGCATCGAATCTCGGGTGCCCGATGAAGGGCATTGTCTGCCTGGGTCGTCCCTGGGGCGATCACAGCTTTTTTGTTTTGGAGGTCTCTTATGCAGCGCGTATGTTTTCTGTTGAAGGTCAAGGAAAATCGGCTGGCGGAATACAAGGAGAAGCACCAGGAGGTCTGGCCGGAGATGCAGGACGCGCTCCGCGAGACCGGCTGGCACAACTATTCGCTGTTCCTGCGGGAGGACGGCTTGCTGGTCGGCTACTGCGAGACGCCGGACTTCGAGGCCGCGGTGGCCGGGATGCAGGACAAGGAGGTCAACGCCCGCTGGCAGAAGATGATGGCCCCGTATTTCGAGCAACTGGGCACCGGTCAGGCCGACACCAGTATGCAGCCGCTGGAAGAGGTCTTTCACCTCGATTGACCGCCGGGTCAGACGCGGACAACCGTCCCCTGATCCAGCGACCGGATCGCTGCGTCGAGCACCTTCTGCGCCGCGAGACCGTCGGCTCCGGAGCCGTCGATGGCTTCCGGGGCGACGCCGTTTGAAACCTGTTCGACGAAGCAGTGAATCCGATTGGTGAAGGTGTCAATAAATCCGGTGTAGCCGCCAAAGACGGGGTTGGTGTAGACGGTCTTCTCAAGCTCGCCCGCTGGGTAGAGCGTGGCCTCGCGCCACATGTCGTCAAGCACAAAGCGCCCGCCGGTACCCGCGACCTCGCAGCGCTCCATCGGGTGGCCGCGCTCAATGTCGTAGCTGCCGGTGAGGGTGCCGACCATGCCGTTGCGGAACTTCATGTTGAAGGTGGCGGTGGACCAGATGCTGCGTCCGGGGGCCTGGGTGGCAAAGCATTGCACCGCGTCGATATCGCCGCAGAAGTGGCGCATCACATCGACGGTGTGGGGGTGGAGCGCTTTGATCTGAAAATAGGGAGACGACTCGCGCGGGTTCTTAATCCACATTGACATGTTGACGAAGAGGAGGTGACCAAGCCGCCCTTCATCGACCCACCGTTTCGCCAGCCGCGCCGCGGGGGTGAAGCGGTGGTTGAAGTCGATGCCGAAGCACCGGTTCATCTCGCGGGCCTTCTTCACCATTTTTTCAGCCAGGGGGATTTCGTTACAGATCGGCTTCTCGCACAGCACGTGGCAGCCGGCTTCCAAAGCCTGCATGGTCGGCTCGTAGTGATCGCGCCCGTACTCGACGCCGCCGGTGGCGACGCTGACCAGGTCGGGCCGGAGGGTGTCCAGCATGTGGGCGGCATCGAGGAAGCCGGGGACGCCGAGGCGTTCGGATGCCGCGTCGGCCCGGTCCTTGAGCAGGTCGCACACGCCGACCAGCTCGGCCAGCGGGTCGCCCTGATAGATGTCCGCGTGGCGGTTGCCAATCGGGCCTAATCCAATAACGCATACCCGTAGCACGGTCAGCCCTTTCCGCAGCGTTTAGCTGTCTTCATAGCCGTGCTCGCGCGCGGCGTCGTTCAGGAAGTCGAACTCGTATTCTCCGTCGTCCGAGCGCCATCGGCCCACGGCCTCCGGGCGGACGGGGATGCGTGCGAGGTCGAAGCCGAGGAATTCCTCCAGCCGGGCGAGCGTCTCGTCCTGACGGAGCACGAAGTCCTCGAAGCGCACCTTGATCCAGTGCTTGGGCCGCGGCGTGGCTCGCACCAGGTCGTTCTGGTACTTCCACGAGATGGCGCGGCGGCGGCGTTCGTTCTCGGTCGCGGGATAGTCGATGCCGAAGTCCTTGAGGTCGTCGGTGAGGTGCTCGCCGAGGATGCAGTCGCGCGGGTCGCGCACCCAGAAGATATACTTCGCGTCCGGGAACATCCTCCCAATCCACGGCAGGGCGAGGGTGGTTTCGGGGATTTTCCAGCCCTGGTGTTCGGCGTCGGACTCCAGCACGGTATGCAGGTATTGCTCGACCAGCCGCCGGAACTCCGGGTCGATGGGCAGGGAGTGGAGCGCGTCGAAGTTCCAGGTCAGGTCGCCCTGCCACCGGACATGCCGGGCAATGATGCGGCAGGCGTCGTACATCGGCTCCGGGGGGAGCAGGTCGCCCGAAACATTGAGCGGCTCACCCATAAACACCCCACTGGCGGAGAGGGTGTGCGACATGGCCCGCGTCCCGGAATGGCCGCGGCCGATAATGGTAATCAGCGACATGGGTCTCTCGGTCTCCTATTTCTTGGCGGCGGCGGCTTGGGCCTGCAGCTCCTTGGCCTTGCCCACGTTCCCGATGTGCAGTTTGTCGTAGGCCTCCTGCGACGAGGCGAACGGTGCTTGGGGGCACCAGTTCAGGTTGGTGTACATCGGGTTGGTCCGCCCGGTCTGCTTCTCGCGCTTGGCGATCCAGGCGTGCATCCGCTCTTCAAGCATGGCGACGACCGCCTTCTCCTGCTTGGCGACGTTGTGGTTCTCTTCCGGGTCGTCGATCAGGTTGTAGAGCTCGACTTCGGGCTTGAAGTGGAAGTCGGGTTCGAGCGCGTGGATGAGCTTCCACTGCGGGGTGCGCCAGCCGTGCTTGCGCATCCAGGTGCATTCGGTGATGTAGAACTCGGCTGCGGTCTTGCGCGGCTTGCCCTTCATCTGGGGGACCAGGCTCTGGCCGTCGAACGCGGGCTTATTCTTGACGCCCAACAGGTCCAGCACCGTCGGCATCACGTCCTGGAGCAGGCAGTTGCCCTCCAGCCGCCGGCCGGCGGGTACGCGGCCCGGCAGGCGGAAGATCAGCGGAACCATCAGCGTCGGGTCGTACAGGCCGTGATGGTCGAAATAGCAGTCGTGGTCGTACAGCGTCTCGCCGTGGTCGCTGTCCAGCACCACCAGCGTATCGTCGTCCAGGCCCAGGGCCGTCAGCTCCGTGAAGATGTTCTGGATGCAGGCGTCCATATAGGCGATTTCGCCGTCGTACTGGGCGATGACGTAGTCCTTGTCGGTGATGCCCACGGGCAGCCAAGAGGCGATGTAGTCGGCGAACGGCTTGAAATCGAGCACCGGCTTCATCGATTTGTTCTTGGGGTCGCACTCGTTGCCGGCGTAGAACATCCGCTCAAACGGGGCGGGCGGGCGGTAGGGCGAGTGGGGGTCCATGTGGCGCAGGAAGAGGAAGAACGGCTTCTTGGACTTGGCCAGCCGCCGCAGCTCCGGCAGGGTGACGTCGTTAAGAGCCTCGGCCTTGTGGCAGCGGCCGTCTTCCTGCATCCCCCAGCCGTCATACTGGACGTATTTGGAAAAACCGCGGCTGGCGGGGTTGCCCTTGAAGCCGACGCAGGTGGTGTTGTAGCCCTCTTTCTTCAACACTTCGGCCAGCGTGGGCGCGTCGGTGGCCATCGGCCCCTTGTGCCGCAGGCTGACACAGTTGGTACCGAAGCAGTCCCGCCCGGTGAGCATGCTGCCGTAGCCCGAAGTGGTCGGGACGTGCGGGCTGAAGCAATGCTCGAACACCGTGCCGCCCTGCGCGAACTTGTCGATATGCGGCGTGGTCAGCCGGTCGTGGCCGTACAGGCTCATGTAGTCGCGCCGCAGGCTGTCGATACCGATAAACAACAGATTCGTCTTCCGCTTCGCCATCAGATTCTCCTTTATGCGTTGTGGATCAGGCCACTGGGCATGATCTCGTTCGGGGTAGCACCATCACGAGCTGCATACCATCGCCATGTGTTGATATTCGCCCCGTCAAATAAGCATCCTCTCCAAACGTCCATATTTGGTGCCTTAAGCCTCATAACCGCCCTAATTATAGTGCCCTGAGTCATTCGCGTCAAATAACCGTCAAATAACCATCAAACAAGAGGCTCTGCTGAGCTAAGCCCAGTAAGGAACATATTTTGCATGCTTCCTCGACTCATTCTGCGGGTCATAAGGCCGAATCAGCTTATCCGCGACGGTATCGCTGATCACCCGCGATACCTGCGCTCGATTCCGTTCAGCGATGCCGAACCGCTCCCGAAGGGAGCTATTGGTCATCTGTTTTCGCTGGACATGTTGCAAACAGGCATGCAGATAACAGGCTCGGACACGGTCGGCCTTTTCCATCTCGACAAACGCCCTGTGAGCGAAGAGCACGGCCCGCGTGTGGCCTCCAACGACCTCAAACAACGGGGCAGGCAACTGGTAAAACTCCGTCTGCGAGACCACCTTATCTACGCCGCTGCCGCGTTCCTCGCAAATACCGATACGCCTGAGAAAGGATGCCAATGCCTCGTTTCTGGACTGGGGCGGGGTGTCGAGAAATCGGCGGGTATCAATCAGTGGTTCACCAGGATTGGTAATTTCGATTCGGCTGTCGAAAACCTCAATCATCGGCCCTGTTCCGCTGGCAGCGAAGTCTTGATGGATGATCATGTTGGCCACTAATTCCCGGATAGCCAGCTCGGGATACATGGGCACCACCTTACGCAACGCCTCGCCAATGACTTCGTTTTCCGGAAGCATCGCCTTCAGAAAACTAATCAGCCCCTCGAAGCCAGCCGCGTAGCCCCTGTGTCCTTCATGTTCTCGCTTGGTGCGCACCCGTCCGTCACCCTCATATTCGACGACGCGCACCGCTTTCCGTTCAAGATGTCGAAAACTCGCCAAGTCCGCCGCGAACAGAATCGCACCCAAGTTCAGAATGTTCCACAGACCATCCTGACGGCGCTCAATCATACGATCATCGGCAAGACGAGCCAAGATCCCGCCACGACTTTCCGGGAGCGGCGTATCCAGTAACCTGAAATAGGCAGGATAGTCCAATAGAGCCAAAACGTCAGGATCGCTTACCCGTTCGGTGGCCACCTGCTGCTCAAAGGGGGTAACGTCGAACATCTGCCAGAGCCGACGCTCCTTCTCAGGGAACTCCTTGAGTTTTTTCTTATACGAACCGACGCGAAGGTACTCCATACCGCGAAATTGGACCGGCTGATGTGCCGCTCTCGGTATTTCGATCATGGCGATGGGTTGCTCATCAACCTCAAACTCCATAAAACGGAAGTGGATCCGAGGGCTGAGCAGGCGAGCCAACCAGTTCTCAAGTTCTTCGTTGCCTTGCTTCGCCTTTGTCGGGCGGAACGTTGTGCCCACCACGTCGTGAGTTGTATCTTCGATGCCCCAGACCAGATAGCCGTTAACCTTTCCGGCCAGCGTTGCAGAATTCGCCAAGGCTGAGATGTACTCACCAATTTCTTGCGGGTCTGCCCTGTTGTGCTTGAACTCGACCCACTCCGTCTCTTTTGGAAGTCCCCGAAGTTCGCGCAACAAACTCACGAGATAAGCGGTTCTGTCAACCGTCGACATCCGACGCTCCAAGCGATTGGGTCTTTGAAGCCTGCCGCTTATTGGCTTGGCGGGCTCCGGCCGCTGCTCTGCTCCTACCGCGCCCCCAAGGCCTTGAGGCAGGCGTTCATGTAGCCGTAGCTTTCGGCGGCGATGATTGCTTGCCGGGAGAGGTCGTAGTCGCCGGCGCCGATGACTTCGAGGCAGACCGGG
>CAZBCO010000316.1:0-2791 GCA_964490295.1 uncultured Planctomycetota bacterium | reverse complement strand
GCGCTGGCCGAACGCGGCGTCTCGGTCGAGCGCTTCAACCTGGCTGAGGTCGACCTGGGGGCGCTGGCCACCGCGCTGGTGGATGCGGCGACGATTGTGGTCGGCACGCCGACGGTGCTGACCGGGGCGCACCCCAACGTGGTGTACGCCACCTACCTCGCCGCCGCGCTGCGGCCCAAGGCTCGGTTCGGATCGGTCATCGCCTCGCACGGCTGGGCCTCGCGGGCGGTGGACCAGATTGCCGACCTGGTGAAGCCGCTGAAGCTGGACATCATCTCGCCGGTGTTGATCAAGGGCGCGCCCCGCGCCGCCGACCTCGCCGCGCTCGACGGCCTGGCCGATGCGATTGTCGGACGCCACCGCGACGCCGGGCTGATGTAAACAAGGAGCCGCACAATGAGCGATTTTCGCGAACGACCGCCGGCCGAATGGGACTTGGAGAACTGGGAACAGGCCCTCACCATTCACGTCGGCACCGCCTATGCCTGCAAGGCCTGCGGCAACCTGGTGATGGTCACCCGCGGCGGCGTGGGCGTGATGGAGCTGAATTGTTGCGGGCAGCCGATGCAGAAGGTGCAGCCGACCGAAGGAGGCGAGCGATGAGCGATTCGAGCCACGCGCGCGGGCTGATCTATCGCTGTCCGGTGTGCGGAGCCGAGCTGGCCGTGCTGGCCGAACAGGCGGGCGAATTTATCCCCCGATGCTGCGACGTGCCGATGGAACGTCGGGCCGAACGGTTGACCTTTTACTCCTGCCCCCTGTGCGGGGCGGAGATCGGCGTGGTGCAGCCGGGAACCGGCCGGTTCGAGCCGCGATGCTGCGACCGAGCGATGGAGCGTCAGGCGGCGTAAGCTCGCCCGACGCGAATACGAAGAGCGATTGGAGGTTTGGACGATGAGTGAGCATGACAAACACTGTCACTGTGGCGCCTCGGCGGACGAGGCGGCGCATCAAGCGCTGGCCGACGCCATCACGGAACGCATCCGTGGCTTGGAAAGGACGGAGACGATGAACACACATCACGCCGGAGCGGTGGTCTCCCAAAAGGAGCAGATCGACCTGGCGACGCTGATTGAATACTCACCCGACGCGATCGTGAGCCGGACGCTGGCCGAGAGTCCGAGCCGCACGGTCACGCTGTTTGCGTTTGACGCCGGCCAGGGGCTGAGCGAACACTCCGCCCCGTTCGACGCCTTCGTGCAGGTGCTCGACGGCGAGGCCGAGCTGACCATCGGCGGCGAGGTGGTGCGAGCCACGCCCGACGCCCTGGAGCTGATGCCGGCCAACGTCCCGCACGCGGTGCGCGCGCCGGAGCGCTTCAAAATGCTGCTGGTGATGATTCGAGAGAGCGTTTAGGGTCGTGTTTCTGTAGTCATAGGGGGGGAGAACAAGGAGGGATGCAGATGTTTTGTTATCAATGTGAACAGACGGCCAAGGGCAGCGGTTGCACGCAGTACGGCGTGTGCGGCAAGGCCCCGGAGGTCGCGGCGTTGCAGGACCTGCTGGTCCACGCGACCAAGGGCATCGCCCAGTACGCCTCGCGCGCCCGGGCGTTGGGGGCCGCCGACCCGGCGGTCGATGTGTTTGTGGTCAAGGCGTTGTTCAGCACCGTGACCAACGTCAACTTCGACGCCGAGCGGCTGGCCGACCTGGTCCGCCAGGCGGCCGAGGTGCGTGACCGGGCGAAGGCGCTCTACGCCGGCGCGGGCGGGAGCGACGCGGTCGAAGGCCCGGCCCAGTTCCAGCCCGCGGAGGGCGGCATCGACGCGCTGCTGGCCCAGGCCGAGCCGGTCGGCATTGCCGCACGGCAGCAGGCACTGGGCGAAGATGTGGCCGGCCTCCAGGAGCTGATCCTCTACGGCCTGAAGGGCGCCGCTGCCTATGCCGATCACGCCCAGATTCTCGGCGTCGAGGACGACGACATTTACGGCTCCTTCCACCAGACGCTCAGCTTCCTGGCCGACGACCCGACCGACATCAACGCCCTGACCGGCGCGGCCCTCGGCGTCGGCGAGCTGAACCTCCGGGTGATGGAGCTGCTTGATGCCGCCAACACCGGCGCCTACGGCCACCCCGAACCCACCGTGGTGCGCGTTACCCCGGTCAAGGGCAAGGCCATCGTGGTCTCCGGCCACGACCTCAAAGACCTCGCCGAGCTGCTCCGGCAGACCGAGGGCAAGGGCATCAATGTCTACACCCACGGCGAGATGCTCCCCTGCCACGCCTATCCGGGGCTGAAGCAATACAAGCACCTGGTCGGCAACTACGGCGGCGCCTGGCAGGATCAGCAGAAGGAGTTCGCCGCGTTCCCCGGCGCCATCCTGATGACCACCAACTGCATCCAGAAGCCGCAGGAGAACTACCAGGGCCGCCTCTTCACCACCGGCCTGGTCGCCTGGCCGGGCGTGACGCACATCAGCGACGGCGATTTCACGCCGGTCATCGAAGCCGCGCTCGCCGCCGAGGGCTTCACCGAAGACGCCCCGGAGCAGACCATCACCGTCGGCTTCGGCCACAACGCGGTGATGGGCGTGGCCGGTGCGGTCATCGACGCGGTCAAGAGCGGCGCGGTCAAGCACTTCTTCCTCATCGGCGGATGCGACGGCGCCAAACCGGGCCGCAACTACTACACCGAGCTGGCCCAGGCCGTCCCCGACGACTGCGTCATCCTCACGCTGGCCTGCGGCAAGTACCGCTTCAACAAGCTCGATTTCGGCGACATCGGCGGCATCCCGCGCCTGCTGGATATCGGGCAGTGCAACGACGCCTACTCCGCGGTGCAGATCGCGCT
>CAZBCO010000315.1:0-5149 GCA_964490295.1 uncultured Planctomycetota bacterium | reverse complement strand
TTGAGTCGCGTAAAGAGGATTCGCAACGACCCGTTGAGTCCGTACTTGGGGCCGACATAGCTTATTTCCGGCCCGTGCTTGTACAGGGCTCCCGGCTTGTCAGGCCAGTCCTTCTTGCATTTGTCACACTTGATTATCTCTTTTCCGAGAGCGAAGAGACGGTCTTGATACCCCATGGTTGCCTCCTTATGAACATGACCAGAGCGACCTTTACCAGCGAACACGCTATTCGCCGGCCACCGCTTCAATCCTTCGATATGCGAGTTGAATCCGGTCCGGCTCGATGCTCCGCCCCTTGGGCCTGCATTGTTCCGCTTCGGGACCGATCACCGACAGCCCTGCCTCCACACGCCGGAGTGCCGAACGGAGTTGATTCACCAACGTGCTTTTGACGGCTGCGTCACACTGTTGCAACGCTTTAGTATATTCGTGGGTCTTGTATCGTGCAATACCTTGCATGTTGCATCGTGTTCCTCTCTTTCCCGTAAGCACCCTCGCGGGTATCTGAAGGGCCTCTAATCATAGAGGCCCGTGATTTCGCTCGCCTGAGTTTTTACAAATTCCACCAGTTCCGGTGGCCCCAGGGCTTTGGCGTCCTTGCCCCAGGTCATAACCCAGCGGCCGATTTCTTCAATGTTGGCCAGCGTCATCTCCAGAACAACGCTGCCATCCTTCCTGTTCGTCAGCTTCTGGGTCTCGTGCCAGACGCGTTCGGGGATATACCGGGCTGCGAATCCGGTGAACCGGATACGGACCTTGTGCCGCTGTTGGCTCTCGAACACGCCGAAGGTGCCGCTGAGATAGGCCTCCGGGCTGAATCCTTCTATAACCTCAAAGCCACGGTTCAGCACCCGAATCTTTCGAATCCGGGCCAGGTGGAACATCGGAATGTTGCCGGAGTCCCGGTCCCGCCCGATCAGATACCAGTCGCCCTGATAACAGCGAAGCACATAGGGATCGACCGAGCGTTCGACCGTTTGGTCTTTGGTCATGCTGTAGTATGTGATTTTAACAGCCCGTTGTCCCCGGATGGCCGAGGCCAGCAGTTCCCAGGTCGCAGGGTCGATAATGGCCACGGGGCCCAGATGGAAACGGAATACATCGGTGAGTTGCATCGGGTCCACGTCCACGGTATCCGGCAAAGTCGCCTGTATCTTGGTGGCCACATTGGTGAGGTAGGCCTCCAGCGGCGTGCCCCGGTAGGCATGCAACGCCATCTGCGCCATCGCCAGCCCCAGCAACTCGCCCTCGCTGATGCGCAGGCTGGGCAGCGACCAGTTCGGCTGGGAATAATAATACCCCTTCCGGCTGGAATCGTACTCGATGGGAGCATCCAGCACATCACGCATGAACTCAATCTTTCGGGCGATGGTGCGGGGCGACAGCTCCAGCGTTCGGGCCATGGTGTTCGCGTTCGGATAGCTGTTGGTCCTGATCTCCTGGTCAATTAACATCAGATGGTGCAGCATGGCTCGATACTTCGTGTAATCCGGCATCATAAAGCTCCCGACAAAGTGAAGGGCCTAAGCGTGCGGTCAGTGTACGCCTGCACCTTCGCCGGGTCAATAACCCTTGTCACTTCGCGGTGGAACCCATGCGTTATCCAAACAGCGGACCGGAAGCGGCTCGCTTCGATTGGACATAACGAACCGCCTGATCAATGGTGGCGGCGTCCAACGGGCCGTCGGGTTCCTCCGCGGCTTTGATCAGGCAGGCCTTATGCACCACGTCCTGAATGGCTCCGAAGGTCAGCTCGTAGGCCGCGGCCAGCCGTTCGGGGCAGACATCTCCGGCCAGCGGGATCGCGGAGTCCAGCGCCCGTCTCCAGTAAACCGCCCGTGCCCGCGTGTCGGGTTTGCCGAAACAGAGGGTGTCGTGAAACACGTTGGCCCACGCGGGCAGGGCGACCTTGCATGCACGGGTGACCACCAGCACGGTCCCGCCGAACGCCGCCAGTTCATAGAAGAACTCGTACACCGTATCGGCCGCATCGTCGAGGTCCATCCGCCCGAGTTGTCCGCGCTCGTCGTTCAGCAGCAGGATATTGCCGCCGTCGGCCGCGGACGAGAAGAGATCCGCGATCCGGAACACCTCCACCTCCATATCGGAATTCTGGTGTGCCTGATGGAACGGGAGCGAAAATATCCGTTGGATCGGGACCTCCTCGACCCGGACGCCCAGTTCCCCGGCCAGGGCCTCGGCCGATTCGAGTGCGGCCTCGAAATTGTATCCGCTGAACAGAACCTTCAGGCCCCGGCTGGTGGCCTGGCCTCGGCGCTGCGGCCATCCCCAGCGCTCCATCAAGCCCGCATAATGCCGGGCGGTCCGGGCGAGGGCCTCCAGATGAGCGACCTCCGGGGCCGACATCACGCAATCCTTGAAGCGCAGCCGCGGCGTCCGCACCCGACGCAAACTCAGCGAATAGCCGACGTGCCGTTCCTGAAGCCGGGCCGCTTCCTCCAAATCCGCCTGGGTCAGCTGCAGGTTGCCATCCACGCCGCGACTGAGGGCAAAATGGATGGCCGTCAGCACCGCGTTCTTGATGTACCCACCGGCGAACGGGTAGGTGCGGGCAAGTGCGTCCAGGTCCACGTCGTTGGCCAGAGGCACCGTGTCCGGGAGCAGCAGGTCCCAGATTTTCCTGCGCAGCGCGGCGGCGGGCACGGTGAAGGGAACCTTCAGCGTGATCCGGCGGTCGATGGCCGGGGCCAGTACCTCCGGACGGTTGGTGGTCATAATCACCAGCGCCTCGGACCGTTCCAACTCCAGCAGCAAGTCCTTGAGTTGCGGCGAATCCTCCATGCACAACCATTCGCACTCGTCGATGAAGACGATGCCGTTCTGGAGCTGGCCCTCTCGGAAGAGCATGTTCAGTGTGTTCGAAGGCGACTGATGCGGGCGGAACGGGCGCGAGGCGGCCCCTGCGTCCGGCGGCATCATCACCAGCGGCCTGCCGGTATGGCGGCTGAGGGCGCGGGCCAGCAAGGTCTTGCCGGTTCCCGGCGGCCCGTGTTCGAGGATGACCATCGCCCGACCGTACTGCACCACGTCGTCCAGCCCCAGCGACTTCCGAAGCTGCACGAAGGCGTCATAGTGCTCGACGTGTTTCAAGACCGTCTGAAGCAACGCTTCGGGCAGCACGACTTGCGAGAGCCCGGTCTCCGGGCGTTCGATCAGAAACGGCATCTCCGCGTCGTACTGGTTCTGGTCGGCGGTGATCCAGTGGATGATCCGCCCGGCCATCACCACGGGAATCTCCAAGACCGAAAACCGGTTGTTGATGCCGTAGGGCATCCGGATCAGGTAACGCCCCATCAACGGCCCCTCCGAAGCGAACAGCGACCGCCCGGCGAGTTGCCGGGCATAGTCGCCCGGATAAAGCACCGACAACAGGTCGCCGGCACAGAAGCCCGAATGGTCGATGTCCGCAAAGGAGCCGAGTCGAAGCTCCTCGAACCGTCGCCGGAAATCGGTGGACGTGGCGTGGAAGAAGAGCAGCCAGAGGATATCCTGCGCCGCCGTATCCAGATGAAACTGCTGAACCAGACTGAGAAAGGGAATGACGTCCGGATCGGAAGCCGTCATCCTGGCCTGATGCTCCCTGCGCAGGGCATCGAACTCGCGTTCCACCGTCTCAGCGGTTCGCGGCTCGGACGCCCTGGCAACGGCCCCCCCGTCAGGGGCGGGGGCATCGCGGAGGCCGTCGTGGTGTGCTCTCTCTGCCGGCGGGTCCTGCCGTGCGAGCGAGGCCCGGGTCAGCAACAGCATCGCCTCACGTGATTTGGCCGCCAGAAACTCGGCGTTGTCCACGAACGGAGGACAGTCCGGAACCACCCCGGCGCCGCTGCGTTCGGAGAGCGTCAATAAGCTCTGTTCTGCAGGTCTAATCACCGGCGGCCTCCTTCCCGGCAACCGCAATCGGGCGCCCCTGAACCGCGTCGGCGATCCCCATAGCCACCGCCTCCTCAGGCGACAGCCAGGTATCCACGTCCCGCAGGAGATGCTCGGTCACCTCCTCATCGGTCTTCAGATGGGTATGCTCCAGATAGTGCTGGAGCAGCCGCCGGTGCATCAGGTCCTCCTCCTTACGCTTGGCCAGTAGTTCCGCGTGGTTGCCCAGGCTGAACGCACTGAACCGATGCGAAAGAATGGAGGTGCGCGGCGTGATCACGCGATGGCCCTTCTCCCCGGCCATAAACAAGGCCAGGGCCATCGACGCGATCCTGCCCACCCCCGTGGTATAAACCGGCAGCCGTGACCACTCCATCAAGTCAATAATCGCAAACCCGGCGGCACAACTCCCACCGCCCGAATTGATGAGCATCTGAATGAAATCCGATTCGCCCGCCACGTTGATGCGAATGATCTCCTCGCAGACCCGCTGGGCACTCCCCGCATCAATCGACCCGGAAACGAAGATGATCCCGTAATCGTCCAACCCTTTTCTGGCCCCGACGTCCTTCTTATCCATCCGTGCTCTCCTTCCATAACGCTTTACCCGAAAGGCCAACTCGCCTCACCGATGCTTCCGGCGTCCGGCCCTGCATTACTGATTATGACACCCCACCTATGCCAATAACTGTCGCGCGTCATGGGAAATCTTGAAAACACCAGAAAAATATTCAAAAGATGGAGCCGGATTGAGATAAACGGCCTTCGAGACAAAGAGCAAGTCGGCAAAATACCGCCGCCGCATCCGCGTCTTGCTCTTGCGGCCTGTGAGGCTGAAAAACAGGGCAAAAGCGCGTCATAATAAGTTGAGTGGGGTTTAGCTTCTGGCGGTGACCTCACACCGGATTGGTATCGCATTGATGTCCTATGTGAGACCTTGGAACGCCCGGAACAGGCGGAGGCCTGAACATTCTTCGGGATCGGTGCGGATTACGAGTCCGGGAGATGCCTGTCGGGCCTTCTGCTACCGGTCTGAGGCCCCGGATGCTGAAATTCCACTATAAAACGCGTCATAATAGATAGGGCAGGAGTTAGCTTGCATCACCCCGCCTGGATGTCCTTTTGACGGCCTCCCGGGGCCGTTTAACGGTCTTCTGCCGCCCGTAGGCTGCTTGGCCGTCAAGTCCTTTCCAACCCCCTTGTAGGAGGCCTGTGATGCTCTGGGACGAAGAGGAAGTTCGTGTCGTGCGGAAGATGG
>CAZBCO010000314.1:0-7101 GCA_964490295.1 uncultured Planctomycetota bacterium | reverse complement strand
GGCCGCCGAGCGGGGCAACGCCGACGCCGCCCGATTGATTCTGGAGCGTGGGGCCGAGGTCAACCTGCCGGTCGAAAAACAGATGACCCCGCTGCACCTCGCCGCCGTCAGCGGCCACACCGCCACCGTGGCGGTGCTGCTGGAGCACGGGGCGGCCATCGACGCCAAAGATGCCTCCGGCAACACGCCGCTGCGTCTCGCCATCCCCAAGGGTCACGTGGACACCGCAGAACTGCTGATTGCCAAGGGAGCCGATGTGCTGACCCTGGGCGAAGGCGGCGACAGTCTGCTGCACCTGGCCGCCACGCGGGGGTTCCCAAAACTAATCACCAGCCTGCTTGCCAAAGGGGCGAAGATCAATGCCTTGGGCATCCAGCAGCGCATCCCGCTGCATCTGGCGGCCAACTGGGGGCGCTTGGATGCGGCCGCTGTGTTGATTGAAGCCGGGGCCAAAATCAACGCCCGAGACAGCGAAGGCGAGACACCCCTGCATCTCGCCGCACGGAACGGCCACACCGAGGTTGCTGCCAAGGTCCTTAACCACCGGGCGAATCTTCATGCCAAGAACAAAGGCGGCGGCCAACCGCTCCACCTGGCGACGGCCGGTAGCCACTTCGAAACCATCAAGCTGCTGGTCTCCCGAGGAGCCAACCTGAAGGCCCGCAATGGCCAGCAGATGACTGCGTTGCACATCGCCGGCAACAGCAATGCCCTTGAAATCGCCGCCTACCTCATCGAGAAGGGTTCCAACGTCAACGAACCGGTCGAAGCGGGCGAAACGCTGCTGCACCATGCCGCGATCCGCGGCCAACTGGACCTCGCCAAACTGCTGCTGAGCAACAAGGCCAGCGTCAACGCGCGAGCCAGCGACGGCGGCACACCGCTGCATCGAGCTGCCGCGAACGACCAAGGCGATATTGCCCGCCTGCTGATTGAGAATCAGGCCAACGTCAAGGCCGCTAAAAACGATGGGGCCGCGCCCCTTCACGAGGCGGCCGTCGCGGGTTCCTTAGATATCATCACCCTGCTGCTGAGTCACGGGGTGGCGGTCGATACCCGGGACGCCACCCAAATGACCGCCCTGCACTGGGCCGCCAGCGGCGGCCACGAAGAGATCGTCGCCCTGCTCCTCGACAAGGGGGCCGAGGTGGACGCCCGGATGACCGACGGCTATACCCCGCTGCACTGGGCCGGCCTGAAGAACGCGGACAAAGCTGCCGAGGTGCTGCTCCGGCGCGGGGCCGAGGTCAACGCCGTCACCGAAGACGGTACCACCGCCCTGCACTTCGCCGCCCGCGACGGCCACGCCGAGGTGCTCTCTGTGCTTCTCGCCAACGGGGCGGACCGCAACGCCAAAAACAAAGCGGGCCGCACGCCCATGGATATCGCCGACCCGGCGGTCAAAGCCCTGCTGCAGACGCCGGCCGCCCCAACCCCGTAACGCACCACCGCCCTGCCCCAGCCGCTTGAGAAGCGCGGTCTCCTCCGAGGCACCTGCCCCCGGTGCAGCAAAATCCGTCGGCTGTTACAGGAAACGTCGGAGCAAGGACGAGGTTACGAACGAAGATAGCGGTCGATGGAGGCGGCGGTCTGGCGACCAAGGTGAATGGCACGGACGACGAGCGAGGCTCCCAGCACCGCGTCACCCCCGGCGAAGACCCCGGGGCGGCTGGTCATGTGGTTCTCATCGACAATCAGGTTGCCCCGTGCGTCGGCGTCCAGGCCGTATCCCTCGGTCAAGGCCCCGTGCTCAACCCGCAGGAAGCCCAACGCGAGCAGCACGAGGTCGGCATCGAGGCAGAACCCCGAGCCGGGCAGCGCCTTGCATTCCGGGCGGCCTCCGGGGACTGGCGTCCATTCCAGCCGCTCGCATCGCAGCCCTGCGACGCGGTTGCCTTGGCCGATGAATTCGCGCGTGCCGACGCTCCAGAGCCGCTCGCAACCTTCCTCGTGCGAGGAGGAGGTGCGCAGCACCTGCGGCCAGGTGGGCCAGGCGTTGTCGGGGGACCGTCCGTCCGGCGGCTTGGGGAGCAGCTCGATCTGGTGGATCGACCGCGCCCCCTGGCGCCGTGCCGTGCCGACACAGTCGGCCCCGGTATCGCCCCCGCCGAGGACCACCACACGCTTGTCGCGTGCCGAGATGCGTTCGGCGTCGGGCACCTGCTTGCCGGCGTTGATTCGGTTCTGCTGCGTGAGATAGGGCATCGCAAAGTGAATGCCTTGCAGGTCATTCCCTGGGATATCAAGGCTTCGCGGCACACGCGCCCCGGCGGCGATCATCACCGCGTCGAAGCTGCGCTGCATGTAGCGGACGGAGATATCCACGCCGGCCTCCACGCCGGTCTCGAAGCTCACGCCCTCGGCCTGCATCTGCTCCAGCCGCCGGTCGATGACGTGCTTCTCCAGTTTGAAGTCGGGGATGCCGTAGCGCAGGATGCCGCCCGGCCGGTCGGCCCGCTCGAAGACCACCACCTGGTGGCCGGCTCGTGCCAGCTGCTGGGCGGCGACCAGGCCGGCGGGGCCGGACCCGATGACCGCCACCTTGCGCCCGCTGGGCGTTCGAGCCGGCTGGGGCTGCACCCAGCCGTTGGCCCAGCCGCGCTCCACGATCTGGAGCTCGATGTGCTTGATGCTTACCGCGGGCTGATGGATCTCCAGCGTACAGGCCGCCTCGCAAGGAGCGGGGCAGACCCGCCCGGTCACCTCCGGCAGGTTGTTGGTCGCGTGGAGCAGGTCGAGCGCCTGGCGCCAGTGCCCCCGCACCACCATCTCGTTCCATTCCGGCACCAGATTCCCCAGCGGGCAACCGTAGATATGGCAGAAGGGAATGCCGCAGTCCATGCAGCGCGCGGCCTGCTGTTCCAATTGATGCGCGGGCATCGGCTGTTCGACTTCGGCATAGTCGCCGACGCGCTCCTCGACGGGCCGCTTGGCGGGGTTTTGGCGTGGGTACTTGAGAAAGGCTCGCGGGTCAGACACCAAAAACCTCCTCGGTGGCCGAAACCGTCTCGCGAGCGACGTCTTCCGCCAGACGCATGCGTTCCAGTGAGCGGCGGTAATCGATGGGCATCACCTTGACGAACATCGACATTCCGGTGTCCCAGTCCTCCAGGATGCTCCGGGCGCGGGAGCTGCCCGTCTCCTCCAGATGCCGGCGCAGCAGGCCAAGGAGGGTCGCTTTGTCCTCCGAGCTCCAGACGCTTTCGAGGTCCACCATGTCAAGGTTGCACCGGGTCTCAAAGAGATCGGCCTCGTCGAAGACATAGGCGACGCCGCCGCTCATTCCGGCGGCAAAGTTATAGCCGGTGCGGCCCAGCACCACCACCGTGCCGCCGGTCATGTATTCGCATCCGTGGTCGCCGACGCCCTCGACCACGGCGACAGCGCCGCTGTTTCGGACGGCGAACCGCTCTCCGGCGATACCCCGGGCGTAAAGCTCCCCGCTGGTCGCTCCGTAGAGGGCGGTGTTGCCCAGGATGATATGATGATGGGGGGCGAAGCCGGCGTTGGCGGGCGGCACAAGCACAATCTTCCCGCCGGACAAGCCCTTGCCCACATAATCGTTGGCATCGCCCTCGACACGGAGGCTGATACCGGGAGCGAGGAACGCCCCCAGGCTCTGGCCGGCCGAGCCGGTGAGCGCGAGGCGGATGGTGTCCGGGGCGAGAGTCCGCCCTTCAAGCCGGGTGGCAAGCTCGCCGCTCAGCCGGGTGCCGACGGTCCGATGCACGTTGCGCACCGGCATCGCCATCGAGATGGCCTCGCCGCGGCTCAACGTCGGCTCCAGGCAGCGGATGACCGCCTCGTCAATCGGCGAGTCCGAGATGTGTTGTTGCCCGCGGGTGCAATAGCGGTCGCCGTCCGCCTCGAAATCGACCAGCGGTCGGAAATCCAGGTGCCGGGCCTTGAGATGGTCCGGCAGGTGACTCATATCCAGCCGGTCGGCTCGGCCCACCATCTCGTCCACGGTTCGGAAGCCGAGTTCGGCCATCTGCTCGCGGAGGTCCTGGGCGATGAACCGGAGGAACCGCTCCACGTGCTCCGGCTTGCCCTCGAACCGTTGGCGGAGTTCGGGGTCCTGGGTGGCGACGCCGACGGGGCAGGTGTTCATGTGGCATTTGCGCATCATCACGCAGCCCAGCGTGACGAGCAGTACGGTGCCGAAGCCCCACTCCTCGGCTCCGAGCAGCGCGGCAATGGCCAAGTCGCGCCCGGTCCGCATCTGGCCGTCGGCCTGAACGCGAATGCGGTCGCGGAGTCGGTTCTTCAGTAGCGTCTGGTGCGTCTCGGCCAGGCCCAGCTCCCAAGGCATCCCCGCGTGCTTGATGGCGGTGAGCGGCGAGGCCCCGGTGCCTCCGTCGTGCCCGGCGATCAGCACCATGTCCGCCTTGGCCTTGGCCACGCCCGCCGCGATGGTGCCCACGCCGGATTCCGAAACCAACTTGACCGAGACCCGGGCGCGGGGGTTCGCTGTCTTGAGGTCGTGGATGAGCTGGGCGATGTCTTCAATCGAGTAGATATCGTGGTGTGGCGGCGGCGAGATCAGCGTGACACCGGGGGTGGTATGCCGGACGCGGGCGATCTCGGCGCTGACCTTGTGGCCGGGCAGTTGGCCGCCTTCGCCCGGCTTGGCGCCCTGAGCGATCTTGATCTGCAGCTCGTCGGCGCTCATCAGATAATCAAGCGTCACCCCGAAGCGGCCGGAGGCCACCTGCTTGGTTCCGGAGCGGGCGCTGTCGCCGTCGGGCCGGGGCCGGCTGCGTTCCGGGGCCTCGCCGCCCTCCCCCGAATTGCTGCGGGCACCCACCCGGTTGAACGCGATGGCGACGGTCTCGTGGGCTTCGGGGCTGATCGAGCCGAAAGACATCGCCGCCCCGGCGAACCGGCGGCAGATGCTCTCCACCGGCTCGACCTCATCGAGGGGGACCGGCGTTCCGGGCTTGAACCGGAACAGGCTGCGCAGCGTGATCGGCCCGTCCGGCTGCTCGTTCATCATCCGGGCAAACTGCTTGAACATCCCGGGGTTGTCGAGGCGTGTGGCCTGCTGGAGGAGGTGGATCGCTTTAGGCGACCAGAGGTGTTTTTCGCCGCCGTGCCGTTCGTGGTAGGCCCCTCCGGCGTCGAGCAGGGATTCGGGCGGGCCGTCTTCGGGGAAGGCCCGGCGATGGCGGGCCAGGGCCTCCGCGGCAATCTCCGCCAGGCCGATGCCGCCCAGTCGGGTGGCTGTGCCGCTGAAATGCGTGGCGACCATCTCGCGGTCCAGGCCCACCGCCTCAAAAATCTGCGAGCCGAAGAAGCTGCGGATGGTCGAGATGCCCATCCGGCTGAAGGTTTTGAGCAGGCCCTTCTTCACCGCAGTGATGTACGCGTCGGTCGCGTCCTCCGGCGAGACCGCGGCATCCAGCAGGCCTGCCTCGGCCATCTCGCGGGCGGTGGAGAAGGCGAGATAGGGGCATACCGCGTTGGCCCCGTAGCCGATGAGCAGGGCGAAGTGCATCACCTCGCGGGCCTCGCCGGTCTCGACGATCACCCCGCCGTCGGTGCGTCGGCCGCGCCGGATAAGATGGTGGTGCAGTGCGGCGGTGGCCAGCAGGGAAGGCATCGGGACACGCTCCGCGTCGGCACGGCGGTCGGTGAGCACCAGCATCGTCGCCCCTTCGTCGAGCCGTTGCTCGGCGCTCCGGAGCAGGGCTTCGAGCGCCGGGGCCAGGCCCTCCGGGCCGTCGGACGCGGGGAAGAGCATGTCCAACTCGGCGACGGCGATGTCCGGATGCTTCGCGTGGCGCAGCCGCCACATGTCCTCCGGCGTGAGCACCGGATGGTGCAGCTTCAGTTGGCGACAGTGCTCCGGGGTCTCCTCCAACAGGTTGCGCTGGCGCCCGACGAAGCTCATCAGCGACATCACCAGCTCCTCGCGCAACGGGTCGATGGGCGGGTTGGTCACCTGGGCAAAATGCTGTTTGAAATAGGCGAAGAGCAGTTGGGGCCGCTCGGAGAGTACCGCCAGGGCGGCGTCGTTGCCCATCGATCCGACCGCCTCCTGCCCGCGGGCGGCCATCGGGCCGATGACCATCTTCAACTCCTCGCGGGTGTAGCCGAAGAGGTGCTGCTTGCGGCGCAGCACGTCGGGCTTCTCCGCCGGGATTTCCGAGGGCATCAACAGGCCGCGCAGCTCGATGCGATGGTCGTCCACCCACCGCCGATACGGCCGCTGCAGCGAGATTTTGGTCTTGATCTCCTTGTCCGGAATGACGCGGTGATGCTTGAGGTCCACCAGCAACATCTTGCCCGGCTGCAACCGGTCGCGGCTGAGAATCCTATCGCCGGGAATCTCCAGGACACCGCTCTCGGAGGCCAGCACGATCAGGCCGTCACGGGTGATGGTATAGCGTGCGGGCCGCAGCCCGTTGCGGTCCAGCGTGGCCCCCAGGTAGCGCCCGTCGGTGAAAACGATCGCCGCGGGGCCATCCCACGGCTCCATAATCGCCGCATGATACTCATAGAACGCCCGGCGGTCCTGCCCCAGCACATACCGAGCGCCCCACGCTTCGGGCACCATCATCAGCGCGGCGTGCGGGAGCGAACGCCCGCCCATCACCAGCAGCTCCAGCACGTTATCCATCATCGCCGAGTCGCTGCCGCCCGGCACCACCACGGGCTTGATCTTCTCGACATCCAGCCCGGCGCGATGCGACACCAGCCCCGGCTCACGAGCACACATCCGGCTCACGTTGCCGTGCAGCGTGTTGATCTCGCCGTTGTGCGCCATCATCCGAAACGGCTGGGCCAGGCTCCAGCTCGGAAAGGTGTTGGTGCTGTAACGCTGATGCACCACCGCAAAGGAGCAGGCGAAGCGCTCGTCTTGCAGGTCGGGATAGAAGCGGTCGACCTGCGAACCGACCAGCATCCCCTTGTACACCAGGGTACGGCTGGACAGGCTGGCGATATAGAACGCCTCGGCCCCGTCAAGCTCGCCCACGGCCTTCTCCACCCGCCGCCGGATGACGTAGAGCTTGCGCTCGAAGGCGTCGGGGGGAATGTCTCGCCGGGCGAGTACCACCTGCTTCATGGCGGGCTGGTTCGCGCGGGCAAACTCGCCCA
>CAZBCO010000313.1:0-4741 GCA_964490295.1 uncultured Planctomycetota bacterium | reverse complement strand
CGACCGCTCGAGCTGCCGCCCACGGGCGGGGCCGACCTGTTTGCCGCGAAAGCCATCGCCCCCGGAGCCGAGGAGCGGCTTGCTTTGTCGCAAGCGGGCCAGCCCGTTTGGTTCAAGGTCGAGGCCGCGAAGCTCGGTGAACTCCGGGCCGCGCTCAGCCAGGTGCCGACCGACGTCGATCCGCAGTTCCGTATCTTCGAGGGCATCGCCGACTCATCCAAGCCTGCGCGGGTGCTGTACCTGCACGGCGGTCGCAACGATTTCAACCTCGACCGCAGCCTGCCCGATATCCGCTGGGAGCGCGTCGACGCGAACAGCGAACGCGCCCCGGCAGTGCTGCTCTCGCTCGACCATTTCCGCTCTTATGACGCGGTGGTGGTGGACGCTCTGGCTCGACCCGACGACTTCGGCCTGACCCGTCCAACCGTGGTGCAGAACATCGAGGCCTATGCCCGGCAGGGCGGACGCTTCATCGTCCTCTCGCCGATGTGCAAGGCCGCGTTGTTTGGCGTGGAACTGGGCGAGACCACTCAGCGTCAGGATACGGTGCGCGAGGTCTATCCCGTCGATCCGCTCTTTGCCGGACGATCCCGCGATCACCGCATCAACGGCTGGCCCGGAGCCGAGGCTCATGGCTACTGGCTGTTCAAGCCCGACAGCGGGTTCACGCCGGCCTTCGTCGACCGGCGCGACCCGGCCCGCTACGCGATCACGCTGATCAAGCGCCTGGGCCAGGGGATGATCGTGCTGGACGCACAGATGCTCGGCCACGATGTCAACGCCCAGGCGGCGGCGTGGAAGCTCTACGCCTACCTCGGACGCTCGCCTGCGGTGCGGTTCATCCAAGCGGTCGATAACAGTGAATCGGCGGGGCTTGGCGGCGGCGAGAGCGTCGCCTGGGACGCCCGACCCGCAACCTACTACCTCGAAGTGACCAACCGGGTGCGATGGCACGGCCTGCGCCCGATGCGATTGGCGGTCCACATCACCGCCCCCGACCGGCCGCTGGAATCGGACGACTCGCCCGAAGCCGCGAAGCCCGCGATGCTCGGCCAGGAGATGCCCGCCAACCTCTATCCCTCCGGCGATGCCGATTGGCGGCGGATAACCGTTCCTGGACGCGGAGCACTGAACATCCGCCTGACGGATCTGCCCGACAACCTCGACCCGGTGGTGCATATCCGTCGCCGGATGGAGGCCAAGAACCCGGTTCGCGTCCTTTATCTGGAGGGCGACCCGGCGAACGAAATCGACCCCGAACGCTACCCCGGCGCGGTCATTCGGCGCATCGACGCCCATCAGCCGGAGGCCGCCGCGGCGCTCGACCAACTGGCTCAGTTTCAGGTGGTGATCCTCAGTGCCGTCTCCGACGCGCGGCAGTTCGGCCTGAACCACAAGGCGGCTCACGACAAACTCCGGCAGTTCGTGGAAGGCGGCGGGCGGTGCCTGGTACTACACCCCGCCGGAGCCTCCTTCGCACTCAATCACAACGCGATGGGCGGGCGGCTCGAATCGGCCAGCAGCCAGTATGACGACTGGACCTGGCACGCGACACACGCCTGCGACGGCTACAAGGTTCCGGGCCAGCGCGGCACCGGCTGGGGCAGCAAGTCGCGCGAGCCGTTCCCCCACACGCTGACCTGGTCGCTGGGCGGAGCGAAGCCCGTGGACCGCGCGGTGCTGTATAACTTCGCCACGGGCGACGACCGGCGCACCAAAGATTTTGAATTGCAGATCAGCTCCGATGGGCAGACCTTCCGCTCGCTCGGCAAATACGTCGCTTCCCCGACAGACGAGCGGCAAGAGTTCCGATTCCCGGCGGCCACCGGCTCGCAGGTGCGGATCGTGATCACCTCAAATTACGGCAACGACCGTGAGACGCAGCTCGGCGAGCTGGAGTTCTACGGGCCGGACACGGTCGAGGGGTTCTTCGGCGTACCGCTGGTGGCCGGCGGGCAGAACCACTCGGTGGCCGAGGTCGAGCCGCTGCACTGGCTTCAGAGCCGCCGGGCGGAAGATCGCCCCAACGGCTGGCCGGGCGGCGACGGCAACGGCTGGTGGGTCGATTGGCGCCGCCTCGGCTTCACGATGGTCGTCGCCGAAGCCGGCAACGTCCGAGCCCGCGCGATTACGTTGTGCAAGCCGATGGGCAAGGGCTGGGTGGTGCTGGAGAGCCAACCGCTGACGCACCCCAAAAACGCCTCGGCGGCCTCGTGGAAGTTGAACCACATCCTCGGCACGCCCGACACCGTGGTGCTTGAAGCCAGCCGCAGGCAGCCCGACCCCGCCGGGGATGTCGTGGTCGAAGCCCCGGTGCTTGATCGGGGCGATTACCTCATACGGCTCACCGACCGCACGGAAAACGATCAATACGCCAACCGCTCGGAGCGCAGCTTGACCTTCCGGGCGACGTTCAAGGGCGAGGAGAACGACGCGGAGCCGAACGATACCGCCCGCCAGGCGGCCAGCCTCGAACCCGGCGAAACGATAACCGAAAACGTCTTCCCCGGCGGCGACGCCGACTGGTATCGGGTCCCGGTCGAGAGCGACGCCACGCTCGATATCCTGCTCGATGACGTGCCCAGTGGCATTCGCCCGGTGGTCGAGGTGCATCGTGCTCCGCTTAGCGGCAAGGCGGTCAAGGTGCTCTACCTCGCCGGGCACGCTGACGCGGCATTGGACCAGCAAGCCTGGGGGCCTGCTCCTGTCAGCTTCACCCGCGTGGATGCCGGAGCGCCGGAAGCTGCCACGGTGCTGCAACGGCTGGCCGGATACGACGTGGTCATTCTCGACGGACTGAGCGACGTGAGCCATTTCGGAATGGATCGGAGCGAGTCGCCGGGCCGCATCGAGGCCTTTGCCAAGGCCGGTGGACGGTTCCTCCTGCTCGCTCCGCGAAACCTCTCGATGAGCCTGCTGGCCAAGGCGAGCGGGGCGTCGTCGGAAGGCTCCTCGGAGTCCCGCACGGCGAGCAGTGCGTCCGCACTCCGCCTCACCGACGGCGAATGGCAGCCCAAGAGCAGCAGCGGAGCCTGGGGGAACTACTACCGTCAAAAAACCTTCCCACACTGGTTCGTCTTCCGCTTGGGCGACACCGGAGCGACCATCGACCGCCTTGTCGTCTACAACACGTCATCGGATGAAAAACGCCGGGCCAAACAACTGGAGGTACAAATCGCCGACCAGAACCGCCCGGAAGCCTTCCGCTCGCTCGGCAAGTTCGAATGCCGCCCGGTCGACGACCGCCAGGAGTTCAAGTTCGCCGCCACCAAGGCCCGCTTCATCAAACTGCTCATCCACTCCAATCACGGCGATCCCAACCACACGCAGATTGGAGAGGTGGAACTCTACGGCCCCGGACGAGCCGAAGGGCTGCTGGGTGTGCGCTTCTTCCCACAACACTACGGCAGCGGCGAATTCGTGGCCGCCGACGCCAAGCACTGGCTCGCCGAGCCGCCCCAAGACCCGGCCCAAGCGCGCTTGCGGGCCGGACGACGCGGCCTGTTCAACAACTGGGTGGGAGCGGGGTTCCAGCCGGTGTGGGTGGACAAGAAGGAGCCGAAAGACTTGGCCGCGACATTGTGCAAACCCGTGGGCAAGGGGTTCATCATTCTGGACACGCACGACTTGGGCCGGAGGACGGACGACGGAGTGATCGAATGGCCGATCTGGCGGGTGCTCGGCCTGGAGCCGACGCGCGTGGCTCTGGCCAGCGCGAACTGGGGCATCGGGCGGCTGGGCCGCGACCTCATCCAGGTACCGGTCAGCCCCGGGTTGCATTATGTACGGGTGCGCGATGCTCAGCCGCGCAACTGGTCGCTGGAAAAGTTTCGACTTCAGATCAAGGTGAACCCGGCCGCGAGGCCCTTCGAGCCGAACGACTCGCCGGATGCGGCGACCTGGCTGGTGTCGGGCCATGCTGTGCGCCCCACGATCTACCCGGTGCGCGACGCGGACTGGTTCCGTATCGCAGTGGCTAAGCCCGGCCCGGTGAGCGTCGAGGTGACGGATGTGCCGGAGTCGGTGGACCCGGCGGCCGAGGTGTATGCCGCGGATAAGTTCGACCGGGCCATCGCCCGATTCAACGGTACGCAAGGCGGCTCCTATGGCTATCCGGAGATGTTTCTGTTCCAGGCCCCGGCGGCGGGCGTGTACCACCTCAAGCTGAGCAGCGGGGGCGGTTACGGAGGTTCGGGGCAGAGTCCGGAACCGATGACCCTGACGGCGTGGTTCGACCAGGCAAAGACGGCGGTGCCGCCTCGGCTGGTGTCGGCCGTTCCCGACGACGGCGTGACCGGGGTCAGCGCGCGCCCGAAGATTCGGCTGAGCTTTGACCGCCCGCTGGCGAAGCCTTCCGGGGCCGACGTTGTTCGGTTGCGCGGCAGCCAGAGCGGCTCCGTGGCGGTGAGTTTGCGTTATAACCCCGCGACCTATGAGCTGACGGCGGTACCGAAGCAGGACTTGGCTCCAGGCGAGACCGTCACGGTCACGGCGGGCACCGCGCTGGCCGAGGTGTTTGGCGGGCGGCCGGCCAAGGCGAAAACCTGGTCCTTCACGGTGATGCAGGCGGACACCGGTGGTCGCCCGGTCTCCGTACGCATCGCGGTAACGCCCTCGCCCATCGGTATCGGCAAGGCCGGTATCTCGGTCACGCCGTCGCGCGCCCTGCGCGGAGCGCCGGAGGTGACGGCGAAGGCGTCGAACGGGGCCGCCCTGCCGGTGGGCAAGTTCACGCAGAACG
>CAZBCO010000312.1:0-6610 GCA_964490295.1 uncultured Planctomycetota bacterium | reverse complement strand
CAGCGGGGAAAACCATGAGCGGCTGTTTGGCTCGGCCCCGGAGGTCCTCGCCACCGACACGGGGTTCAACCCCCAAGCCCCCGGGCGGGCGGCCCTCGCCTGGACTGAATCTCAAGCGGGTGCTCTGTGCGAAGCACTCGCGCA
This sequence comes from uncultured Planctomycetota bacterium, assembly GCA_964490295.1. Classification (GTDB taxonomy): domain Bacteria; phylum Planctomycetota; class PUPC01; order PUPC01; family PUPC01; genus CAZBCO01. The sequence goes on along the minus strand of CAZBCO010000312.1, from coordinate 6,466 downwards.
CCGTCGCCAACGACAACACCCTTCGATTCGAGGGTTCGTATTATCAACTCACGCCGCCAAGGCCTGTTACCACCTGTCCCGGGCGAAGGTCGAGGTACAGCAATGGTTCGACGGTTCGATCCACGTCTGGCATCCCCAGCACGGCGGCGCGCCACGCATCCCCGACCGTTCTGCTCATGTGCCCGTTGTCCAGACTGTCGCTCCCCCCTTGGGGGGCGGAAGGGGACCGACCACCGTGGTCAGGCCCACTCCAATTCTGGAGTTTACTGGCATATAGTCAAGATACAAGGGGTGACATAGTCGCTTTGGCACGACACTCAGAATCCGGAACGCTTGACTTATGGCCTTTCGGGGATATAATCAGGCGTTCCGGATCGAGCCTGGCGCGGTGCCGCTCGGTCGGCTAACCGAGGCAGGGGCGCGGCGTCGGGCATTACGATGCACCCCGTGACGAGGGACGTGTGAATGCCGATTCAGAAGAAAGATATCCCCAAGTTCAAGGCCGCGTTGCTGGCGAAGCGGGCGGCTCTGGTGGGCGATTCGAACCATCTGGAAGAAGAGGCGGTCCGCAAGGGGAAAGACGAGGCGGCAACGCTGGACATCTCGAATTTCGCCGACCTGGGGTCGGATAACTATGAGCAGGAGTTTGACCTGAGCATGCTGGAGCATCAGGGCGAGACGCTGCGGGCGGTGGATGAGGCCTTGCAGCGAATCGAGGACGGCACCTTCGGCACCTGCGATATGTGCGGGAAGGCTCTCCGTAAGGGCCGCCTGCTGGCCATGCCCCATGCCAGGTTCTGCGTCTCATGTCAGAACGAACAGGAACAGGGCGGCGGTTACTGAAACGGCTGCCGAAGGCTTTCTGGACGGTCGCGGCGCTCTCGGCGGCCACCGACCTGCTGACCAAGCATTGGGTCTTCCAGTATTTCCATGAGCAGTTCCCCGCAGAGACAGCGCGCGCCGCGATGACCGGGGCGGTGCCTCGCTATCCCTCCCAGCCGATAATCGACGGCTTCTTTGAGATATGTTACAGCCTGAACTTCGGCGGCGTGTTCGGCCTGGGTCAGGGCGCCGGCCTGTTGTGGCTGACGTTCGGGCTGCTGGCCGGTGCGGCGGTGGTCTGGTTTGCCCATCGCCCCGACGCGCGGGGCGTGCTGGTCCAGATCGCTCTGGGGCTGGTGTTGGGCGGGGCCATCGGCAACGTATTCGACCGCGTGGCCTACGGAGCGGTGCGGGATTTCCTCCTGGTTTATTACTGGCCGGGGAAGGATTGGCCGGCGTTCAACGTGGCCGACGCGGGCATCTGCGTGGGAGCGATCTATCTGGCCGTGTATGCGACCTTCTTCGCCCCCAAGGGCGAAAAGCCTGATGGCGACGAGAGGGCAGGGTGAGGGCCGGGCGATGGAATACTATACCAATATCCTGAATACGATAGGCAACACGCCGCTGCTGGACTTGACGCGGATTTCAGACGGGACGGTCTTTGCCAAGGCGGAGTTCCTGAACCCCGGCGGGAGCATCAAGGACCGGGTGGCCCGGTACCTGATCGAGCAGGCCGAGAAATCGGGCGAGTTGCGTCCCGGAATGACGATCATCGAGGCGACGTCGGGCAACACCGGGATTGGTGTCACTCTGGTGGGCATCCACAAGGGCTACCCGGTGTTGATTGTGATGCCGGAGGACATGAGCGACGAGCGGAAGAAGATCATGCGTGCTCTGGGGGCGGAGCTGATTTTGACGCCGAAGGCAGAGAGCATTCCCGGAGCGGTGCGTGTACGCGACGAAATGGCTGCCGCCGACCCGAACCTGTGGCGGGTGGGGCAGTTCGAGAACCCGCTGAACCCCGAAGCTCATTATCTGACCACGGCCCCGGAAATCTGGAGGCAGATGGAGGGGAACGTGGCTGCATTCGTGGCGGGCGTCGGCAGCGGCGGTACGCTGGGCGGCGTGGGCAGGTTTCTCAAGGAGCGTGACGCGAAGATTCGCGTGGTGGCGGTGGAGCCGGCCAACGCGGCGGCGTTGCTGGGGCACGAGCCCGGCCTGCACCAGATTCAGGGCATCGGCGACGGCTTCGTGCCCCCGGTGCTCGACACCGGGCTGATCGACGAGGTGGTGACGGTGACGGACGAGGACGCGGTGGAGACCACACGGCGGATCGCCAGGCTTGAAGGGGCGCTGGTCGGCACGTCATCCGGGGCCAACGTCTGGGCCTCGTTGCGGGTCAGCCGCGAGCTTGGCCCCGGCAAAAATGTGGTAACCGTGCTGCCCGACCGGGCGGAGCGTTATTTCAGCACCAGCCTGATCTGAGCGGTATCCTTGCCGGGCTTACGGCGTCTCCAGAAGTTCCTCGGCGTGCTCGGCGACCTTGCGGAACGCGGCGGCGTGCTCCTCAATCACTTCGGGATAGTATTTCTTGAACCACGGGATGCGCACGGTGTGCTCCGAGGCGGCCTCGGCGACCGGCAGCGTGCCGGGCCCTTGCCGGACATCGCGCTCGGTGTGGGCGATCATCGTCGGCTTGCCTTCCCACAAGACGTCCGCCTGATGGAAGACCGGGTGAAGGTGCAGCGGGAAGTTGATTCCGCCACTGCCGAAGCCTTCTGCTCTCAGAGCCTCGATAAATCGCGCCACCGGCAGGCCGCCGAGGGCGTCCGGATCGTACAGGGCGAACGGGAAGTACCAGCCGCCGTTGGTACACTGGGTCCCCGCCGCCGGGCGGTGGCCGGCCAGACCGGGAGCGTCCTCCAGCAAATCGCAAAACAGGTTCATGGCTCGGTCGATCTCGGCCATCTGTTCCGGGTAGCGGCGCAGTTGTACCCGGCCCAGGGCCGACGAGAGCTGGTGCATCCGGTGCTTGAACCCGCCGATGGGGACCCCGGCGAAGGTTTGCAGGGCCGGGTCGGTGATGGCGTTGTCGAGCGGGTTGTATTGGGTTTTGATTCCGGTACGGGCGTAATGTCCGTAGGCGACGCAGCGCTCGTAGATTTGGCGGTCGTTGGTGACCAGCATCCCGGCTTCGCCGACGGCCAGGCTCTTGCCGCTCATCAGGCTCATCGCCCCGACGTGCCCGAGGGTGCCGCACTTCCGGCCCTTGTAGAGCGAGCCGTGGGCGTGCGAGACATCCTCGATGACCTTGACCCCGTGGCGGTTGGCGATCTCCATAATCGGGTCCATATCGGCGGGATAGCCCGCGTAGTGGACCACGACGATGGCCTTGGTGCGCGGGCCGATGCGGTGTTCGATATCTGCCGGGTCGAGGTTGATGCTGTGCGGCTGAACATCGGCGAAATGCACCGCCGCGCCCAGCGAGAGGGCCTGCGTGCAGGAGGCCCAGAAGGTGATGCTGGGGCAGATGATCTCGTCGCCCAGGCCGACCTCGCAGGCCCACATCGCGGCTTGCAGCGCCGACGTGCCGTTGCAATAGCCCAGAGCGTAGTCGGTGCCCAGCCACGCGGCATACTCCCGCTCGAACTGCTTGGTGATTTCGGTGGCGCTCATCGCCCCCCGGCGCAGGACGTCGAGCACCGCCTCTTCGCCTTCGCGGTTGATGCTGGGCCAGGCCAAACTGTCGTCGGCGTCATGGGTGATAGCTTTGGGTCCGCCGTATAGGGCCAGATCAGATGCCATAAGTTACGTCCCTTATCTTTGAGAGTAGTCGGTTACTTCCGTGTCAGCTTGGCCGCGTTGCGGCCCAGGATGTTTGCGAGCGTGGACTTGTCAAGGTTCAGGCCTCGAAGGAAATCGAGGTGGTCGCTCCAGTAAATATCGGTTCCGTATAAGACTTGGGTGTGGTATCGGGTCAGGAAGCGCTTGGCGTGTCGGGGGTCGCGCCGCATCGCGGTCAGGCCAGAACTGGCCGAGAGGTCGGCGTAGAGGTTCGGATAGCGGCCCAGGAACTTCTTCAGCTTGCCGCCGGGCGTTATCGGGCCGTTGGGATAGGCGCGGGCGTCCTCAGCGGCATCTCCGGAGATTTCGCGCCAGAAACCGGGGCCGTGGCCGACGAAATTGACTTTGGGGAAGGTCTTCAGCACGCGCTCCAAGGCGTCCACCGTGCCGCCATACCAAGCCTTGTCGTGAGAAAGGGGCACTTCGATGTGGACGAGTACCGGCAGCTTGAGTTCCTCGCACAGGGCGTACATCGCCATCAGGTCAGGGTTATCGAGCAGCAGGCGGAACTTAATTTCGCCGTAGCCTCGGCAGCCCTGATCCACCAACCGCCGCAGCATCTCCTCGGCGTTGTCCCGGCGCGGGTCCAGCCCGCAGAAGGGGATGAACCGATCCGGGTGTTGTCGGTAGCTGCTCATCACCCGGTCAACCGAGAGGTGCTGATACAGGCCGGGGGCGATGCCACCCGCCATATCCTCCCAACTAAGAACCCAGGCTCGGTCCACGCCAAGATGGTCCATGTGTCGGACCGCCTGATCAGGATTATGATTTTGCCAATAGACATGAGTGTGACAGTCGATAATCATGCACATGATCTCCAAGTGTCGGCTCACCGGATGATAGCTTCACGGAAATGAAAATGCAATACGCCGTTTGATCGGTGCGGATTTTTTTACCGGGGCGGGAATAAATTACTTGCAAATGGATACGACTTGCATATACTACGATTAAGACAACCGGTCAGGTGTTGGCAATCTCCGGCCAGAGAGAACCCAGCCATTACATCATTTTTTACTAATCCGCTCATGCTGTTCGCCGTTTCGGCGCTGTTGATTCCAATCATCATTGAATGGTTGTTTCGGAAGCGCAAGCGGCAGATTGAACTCCCGACCATCCGTTATCTTCTGCGCAATAAAGAGCAGGAGAAGATTCGGCGGCAGGACCGTTTTTTGCTTCTGCTGCGTATGTTGGCGATGGTGTTGCTGGCCTTGGCCCTGTCGCGTCCGTTGATTCGTCACGGATGGGTGGGCGGCAAACAGGAACGCAATGTGATCGTGTTGCTGGACGGCACCGCGAGCATGCACCAGCAGGCGGGCGTGACCACGGCGTTCGGATGGGCCCAGCGTAAGGCGGCGGAACTGGTTCGCTCCATGCCCAAGGGCACCCCGGTGACCGTCGGATTCCTCGGCGACCGCGTACGCACCGAGGTGGGGAAGCGCGAGGACGGAACTTACGAGGACACCCATACTGTCGCCGCCCGGATCGAATCCCTGCGAGCAGGCTCCGGCTCGGAGCCAATGTCCAGCGGTCTGACCTGGATCCAGGGTTTGCTTGAGGAGCAGAACAAGCCGGAAACTGAAATCTATATCTTCTCCGATTTCCAGAAGCAAACCTGGCTGACCCCCACCGTCTCCGCCGCAGATATGGGCGCTGTCATTCGTAAAATATCTGAAGGCAATAAGTTATACATGGTAGACGCCGGCGGCGAGGCCAAATTCAACTACATGGTGACCCACCTGCGCCCGGTCGAGTGGGCTATGTCTTCCTCGATGCCTGTGGAGTTCGAGGCGGCCGTCCGGGCCACCGGCGAAGTGCCCGGAGATTTGGAAGCGATTGTTACCTTCCTGGTGCGCGACATGAACGAAGAGGCGGCCGAGGAGGACAAAAAGGCGGTGCGTACCCTGCCGCCGGGGGCCGAAACGGCCACCCTCCGCTTTGAGCATATTTTCCCCAAGCCAGGTGAATACCTGGTCAAGGTCGAATTGGAAGGCGATGAGCACCGTGTCGATAACGAGCGTTTCTACCTCTGTCGCGTGCCTGAAAATCAGCAGGTGCTGATTCTTGACGAGACCCATCTGGCCGAAGACACTGCCGGGGCGTCAACCCAGCGAATGTCCGAGAGCACCTTCCTCGCCAGAGCGATCTCGCCGCCTTGGCGAGCGGGCATGACCAAAATTTCGCGCTTTGCGACCAAGACGGTCCACCCCTCGCGTATTATCTATGAAAACCTTCAGGATTATGTCGCTGTCGTCCTGCTGGGGTCCGAGTTCCTGCGGGAAGACATGGCCGGCAAGATCGAGCAATACGTGGCCGACGGCGGCGCGCTGTGGCTGTTCATGAGTGACCGCGTAAACCCACACGCATACAACACTTTGCTCTATCGCGACGGGAAGGGCCTGATGCCCTGCGCGCTCAAGGCCCGCACCAGCCCGGCGGGGGCCGAAGGGGGAAGCGGCTCTCCGGTGCATTACCAATTTGCCGGCTTGGAGCATCCCGCGCTGGGTCGCCTGACCGACAGCACCGGGAGCAAAGATGCCGAGGTAATGCGTTACGTCGGCTTCGAACTGACCGAGGATGACCTGGCAAAGGGGCAGACGCGCGTTGTCCTGAAGATGTCCGACGGCACGCCTTCTGTGGTCGAAAAAGAATTCGGACGCGGCAGGGTCTTGCTGGCCAATTTTGCCCCGATCTCCGATTGGACTTATCTGCCTGCAAGAACAGAGTTTCCGGTGTTTGTGCAGGAGGTCCTGCGCTATATCGTCGGCAACCCGGACGGAGCGGTGAATCTGGACGTGGGCGG
>CAZBCO010000311.1:0-8204 GCA_964490295.1 uncultured Planctomycetota bacterium | reverse complement strand
GAGAAATGCTCGACGCCCTCGCCGACCTCGGCCACGGTGCCGCCGAACTCGTGGCCCATCGTCGCGGGATACGGGACGCGGTCTTCGCACTGGCCGAGGAACACGTGCAGGTCGGTCCCGCACAGGCCGACATAGTCGGGGGCCACCGCGATCTCGCCCTCGCGCGGGCGCACATCGGGCACCATGTGAATCCGGATGGCTTCGGGGCCCACCAGTTGGATGGCTTGCATGGTTTGATCCCTTCTTCGTGATGGGAGCGTGTCGGGAACTAAATCAGCTCCGGCCCGGTGGTGTCGTACACCCAGTCCATATCGGCGGACGGGTCGTTGACCAGGTCGCTCGGCTTGAAGTACAGGGCCAGCTCGCGCTTCGCGCTCTTGGGGCTGTCCGAGCCGTGGACCAGGTTGTAGCGCTTACTCATCCCGAAGTCGCCCCGGACGGTGCCCGGAGGGGCGTCCGGCCCGAAGGTCGGCCCCAGCATCGAGCGCACCACGGCAACGGCGTTCAAGCCCTTCAGGCACATCACCACCACCGGTGCGCGGGTCATGAACGCGACCAGCGGCTCGTAAAACGGCTTGCCCAGGTGCTCGGCATACATCTTGCGGGCCAGCGGCTTCGAGATTTTCATCAGCCGCATCCCGACGATCTGCAGGCCCTTCGCCTCGAACCGAGCCACCACCTGCCCCACCAACCGCCGGGCCACGCAGTCCGGCTTCAAAATCACCAAAGTCTTCTGCAAAGAATCATCCTCCATAAGAAGTGTCCCGCCCAGAATAGCCCCCGCACCCCATGCTGTCAAGTTGGGAAAGCCCCGATCCAAATGACATTTCCGGCGACCTGCGGCTTGACTTCTGGTCGCCCCGGGGGTAACCTTGGGCCATAGCTTAAATGGAACGGCGAGGATATCCCGTGGATGACAAAGTCAAAGAGCAAAGCGCCCTCTTCGCGGTCGAGAAAAAGACGGCGGCTCCGCGCCGTCAAAACCGAAGCAGGGCTAATGATCTGGACGGAAAGCAATGGCAGAAGAACTCGATCAGCATATGGAACGATATTCGCAAGAATGACGAGGAGCGGCATCTCAATCACCCCGCCTTGTTTCCGGCAATGCTTGTTCGGCGCGTCTTGGAAAGTCTAACCACCTCGGCAGGCCGGGTCGTACTCGACCCGTTTATGGGTTCTGGCTCAACACTGATGGCCGCGCGAGAGATGGGCAAATATGGAATTGGATTCGAGGTCACGCTCAAGTACGCAAAACTCGCCAAGGAGCGTTTGTCGCAATTGCGCTTCCCGACTGAAAATGACTTGGATGAAAGCGCGGCTACCCGCGTCGGATACAACATCATCATGGATGATGCGCGAAACATGCTTAACCACCTGGAGCCGGAATCGGTCGACATCTGCGTCACATCACCGCCCTATTGGGATATTTTGTCACGAAAACGGACGGCCGACGGCAAGGTGAGCCGGGACTACGGCAATCATAAGGGCGACCTATCGGTCATCGCGGACTACCACCAGTTTCTCGACGAGTTGGTCCGGGTTTTCCAGAATGTCTGCACGGTGCTTAAGACCGGGGCCTACTGCGTGATCAATGTAATGGACTTGCGCAAGGGGCCACTGTTCTTCCCGTACCACAGCGATCTGGCGTCGCAGTTGGCCGCCCAATCGGGTTTTATCTGGGACGACCTAATCATTTGGGATCGGAAAGCGGAGTACAATAACATCCGCCCTCTGGGCTACCCTTCGGTCTTCCGAATTAACAAGGTACACGAATACTTGCTGATTATGCGCAAGATGTCCTGATCAGGAGGGGGGACATGGTGACAGGTTTTCTCTGTGACGACGATTACATCGATGAGGATGTGGCCTATATCCTCGGAATGATTTTGATGCGTGGCACCTTTGTTGACAAAGGTATTGGCGGGACTCTCACCATCCGGTTCCCGCACCGGCTTGAAAGCGTCAGCCCGGCACCGGGGTATGAACTGGATATCAACCGGGCAACGGCTTTGGAACTCGCTCTCCGAAAGCTGCAAGACCAGATGCAGGACGTCCTTGGCGTCCGCGTGACCGTCTCCAAACCTCAGGGCCAAGCCCACGTGCGAGCCGACTTCCCTTCAAACACGATTGCCTGGCGTGATCTCCGCATGCTCTGCGGAAACCAATTGAGCTATGAACAATTCATCCTGCCGGAGGTCATCTTCCAAGCCCCACGAGACATTCAACTCGCTCTGTTGCGGGGAATCGCGGACTGCTCTTCCGATCCCAGCGCGAAGGACAACGCTTGGGGGGTAAGCCATCGGATTGTGCTTCAGTTTCAGCACGTCAACTGGAAGTTGCCCATCCAAGTCTGTGCTTTGATGCAGACCCAACTCGACATCAAGGTGCAGCACATCCTGTGGGGCCACCCCAACGTCCGGGACCCGGCTGGAGGGCATGCTTGGGCTAAGGAGCACCGGATGCGAGTCTTTGCCGAAGAGTTTCGCCCCATCGGGTTCGGATTCGAGTACAAGCAAAAGGTTTTTGAGACGTTGGCCGATTGGAATGAAAAGAACCCGGGGCCCCGTCGCATAGCGTGCAACCCTAAGGTCAAGAAGACCCAAAAGCGAAAACCAAAACACCCGGATGAGAAGGCGGAAACCCTTCCGCCGGAGCTTCGTCGCCATTTCAATTCGGCATGTGCCGTGTGCAAAGCTTTGGGTTGCAAGCAGGGCCATACCGCACAGAAGGGCTTTTTCGAGGACGTGGAAGACGATGAGGAGTAGCCCGCCGAAAGAAAGCTGGTTATATCCTCAAGTTCGGCTATGGCTCCAGCGTCGGCTTGAGGATACGTTTCCCGGACGACACATCGTGGTAGAGGACACTCACAGCAGCCCGCTGCGGCTGGTTATTCCCCGCCTGGGTCTGACTGCTCAATATCCAGACTATGCGGTTTGGGATATCCGGGTGGACCTGGCCGCGTTTATCGTCGGCCCCGGAGCACCCCAGTTGGCGCTGGTGGAGTGCAAGAAGAACGCGGCAACGCTCGCGGACTTGGGCCAATTGCTGGGTTATTCGCTGGTGGCCAGGCCGCTGCTCTCGCTTCTGGTCAGCCCGGTCGGCCCATCCCAGGTTCTGGCCAATCTGCTGTTGGCCTATGGGCGCTACGATATTCTAAACTACGGGGAGAATCGGTCGATCGCGATGGTCACGTGGGACTACGCGAGAGGCTGTCCAACCATTGAAGAGACAATCCCGCGGGGGGCTTTGTCGATGAAACTAAGAGGCTGATCCTCTCTCCACACACCCCCCGTTCGGCTGGGAGGCCGGCTGCCGTGCGGCGGGTTACTCGGAGCTGCCGCTGGTGTCGCGGTGGCGGATGATGCGGCCTTCGAGCATGTAGACGACGTCCTGGGCGATGTTGGTGGCGTGGTCGGCAACGCGCTCCAGGTCGCGCGAGACGCCGAGGATGGTCACCCGGCTCATCGGGTCGGCGACGCCCCGGGCCAGGTCTTCGGCCACCTTGAGGTAGTTCCGGCGGTTGAGTTCGTCAATCTCGTCGTCGTCGGCACACACGCTGACGGCCAGGTCGGCGTCGAGGTTGACCAGGGCGTCAAGGCAGCGCTTGAGCATCGACTGGGTCTTGAGGGCGATCTCGGTCATGTCGTAGCGCGTGTCGATATCCTCGCAGCCCTCCAGCAGGATGACGCGCTCGGCGATGTTGACGGCCAGGTCGCCGATGCGTTCGAGGTCATTGTTGATTTTGAGGACGGAGACGATGAAGCGGAGGTCGATGGCCACCGGCTGATGAAGGGCGAGAATCTTCAAGCCCTCTTCCTCGACGTCGATTTCCATCTGGTCGATCTCGTCGTCGCTGGCGATGACCTGGCGGGCCAGCTCGACATTGCGTTCCTTGACGGCACGCACCGCCTCGCGCATGTTGTTCTCGACGGAGGCGCCGAGCGCGAGGATGAGCTTCTTGAGCTTGCTGATTTCGGTTTGAAGCACTCTGGGCATGGCTGGGCTCCTGGGTCGGTTCAACCGAACCGGCCGGTGATATAATCTTCGGTCTGCCGCTCGCGCGGTTTGGTGAAAATCTGCTTGGTCACGCCGAATTCGATCAGTTCGCCCTCGTAGAGGAAGGCGGTGAGGTCGGAGACGCGGGCGGCCTGTTGCATGTTGTGGGTGACGATGATGATGGTGTACTTGCCGCGCAGCTCGCCGATCAGGTCTTCGATGCGCGCGGTGGATTTGGGGTCGAGGGCCGAGGTCGGCTCGTCCCTCAACAGGATTTCAGGTTCGACGGCCAGAGGACCGGCCCGGCAAAGGCGCTGCTGCTGGCCGCCGGACAGGCCCAGAGCATTGTCGTCCAGCCGGTCTTTCACCTCGTCCCATAATGCGGCGCCGTGCAGGCTTTGCTCGACCAGCTCGGCCAGGCGGGAGCGGTTGCGGATGCCCTGAAGCCGGGGGCCGTAGGCGACGTTGTCGAAGGTGGACTTGGGGAAGGGGTTGGGCTTCTGGAAGACCATCCCGATGCGGCGACGGAGGGCAACGACGTCGATCTGCTTGCCGTAGATGTTCTCGCCGTCGAACACCAGGCGCCCGTCGGTGCGGCAGCTTGGGATGAGGTCGTTCATCCGGTTGATAGCCCGCAGGTAGGTGCTCTTGCCGCAGCCGCTGGGGCCGATGATCGCGGTGACCAGCCCGGCGGGGATGCCGAAGGAGACGCGCCTGACCGCCTCGTTGCTGCCGTAGAAGATGGAGAAGTCCTCGGCGACCACGTGGTGGTTGGTCATCGACCCGCTGACGTCGGGCTTGTCGGCGACAATGCTTTGTTGAAGTTCAATCACGGGATCAGCCTCGCAATTTCTTGGAGATGCGCGCTCGCAGGATCAGCGCGGTGGCGTTGAGCAACAGCACCACCGCCACGAGCACAAAGACCATGCCGAACTGCACGTGGCGAATTTCGTCGACCGCCTCGTGCTCGGTACACAGGTTATAGATGTTCCAGGGCAGCGCCAGCGAAGCCTGGTCGAGGGTTTCGAGCGGTGTGAGCGCTCGGCCAACGCTGACCGCGGCGGTGAAGATGATCGGCGCGGTCTCGCCCGCCGCCCGGCCCATGCTGATGACGATGCCGGTGAGGATGCCCGGCAGGGACGCGGGGAGGATGACGGTGACCACGGTGCGCCACTTGCTGGCCCCCAGGCTGAGCGCCGCCTCCTTGTAGGCCCGCGGCACCGCGCGGATGGCCTCCTCCGAGGCGCGGATGATGATCGGCAACACCAGCAGGGCCAGGGTCATCGCCCCGGCCAGCACGCTCTTGGAGTCGGACACGCCCACGGCGTTGATGAAGAACGCCAGGCCGAACAGGCCGAAGACGATGCTGGGCACGCCGGCCAGGGTGCTGATGCAGGTGCGGAGGATGTTGATATACCAGGTGTCGCCGGCATATTCGACCAGATAGATGGCGGCGATGACGCCCATCGGCACGGCGAAGAGCATCGCCCCCACGGTCAGGTAGATGGTGCCCAGCAGCTCGGCCCAGATGCCGCCGAAGAAGTGGGCGTCGCGGCTCTCGTCGGTCAGGAAGCGCCAGTAGAAGGTCAGCCGAGGGGCCAGCATCGCTTCGAGATGCTCTTCGATGTAGGGGAACAGCTTTTCCAGCGAGGTGCCCTTGAAGTCCTCGGCCCGGCTGACATAGTACTCGGCCCCCATCGTCGTCGTGTCGGAGTGGTCGTAGCGCCTGATTTGGAGCACGAGCTTGAGCTTTTCCTGCGCCCGGTCCCACCGGGTCTGGCCGTATTGGTCACGGGTCATCACCGGGCGGCTCTCGCCGGGCAGCGGGCCGAACAATTCTCGGAGGTGATCCTTCAGCTCCTCCAGAGCGCCCCGATATTCCCGGCGCTTGATGAAGGGCATAGCCTTGAGCTCCTGGGTCTCGAAGGCTTCGATCATCTCGAAGATGGGCCGCCGGGCGGCCTCGACCGTCGCCACCTCGGCCGCCAGCGCCTCGGCATCGCCGTGCTCGAACTTCTCCAGCATCACCTTGCGAAACTCGATGGTGCCGCGGAAGACGAAGGCTCCGAGGCCGCGCGAGATGATCGGATAGAGTAGCACCACCAGGGCCAGGCCGAGCAGGACGATGGAGGTGATGCCCAGGCCGGAGAAGGAGCGGTCGAGGACTTTGCGTGTGCTCAATCGCATGTCAGGCCACCCCCATCTTGCGGCGCGACCGACGCACGGCCCATTCGCTGACCATGTTGCAGATGAACGAGAAGGCCAGCAGGCACAGGGCCATGGCGAAGAGGACGTGGAACCGGTCGGAGCCGGTCACGTGGTCGGCCTCGCCCATGTCGCCGGCGATGGTCGCGGTCAAGGTGCGTACCGGCTTGAGGAAATCGAACCAGTGCTCCATCGGCTGGGCCGCGTTGCCGGAGGCCATCCAGACGACCATCGTCTCGCCGATGGCTCGCATCACGCCGAGGATAATCGCCGCGCAGATACCGCTGGAGGCGGCGGGCACGACGACCTTGATCATCGTCTCGGCTCGCGTCGCTCCCAGGGCATAACTGCCCTCGCGCAGCTCGCGCCCGGCGGCCTGCAACGCATCTTCCGAGACGCTGACCACCGTGGGCAGGGCCATCACCCCGAGGATGATTGAGACGTTCAGGGCGTTGGTGCCGCTGTCGATCTCCAACGCCGCCAGGCGGCCGCTGACCCGCCAGAGGACGTACCCCACCCCGGCCGCGAAGAGCACGAACAGCACGCCGCGAAGCCCCGGACGCAAGCGGTCGGAGGCCGGCTCGGAGAGCAGGTCGCTGAGCACCACCACGGCAAGCAGGCCGAACGGAACCCCCACCAGCCAACTGGCCCAGGCCAACAGATGCCCGCCGTTCTGCTGAAGCGCCGGGGCAAAAACCACCAGGGCGAAGAACCCGAAGGCTACCGAGGGGATGGCGGCGAGAATCTCGATCACCGGCTTGACGCACTGGCGGACGCTAAAGGGAAGCACGTCGCTCAGGCAGATCGCCGCGGCCACGCCCAGGGGCACTGCCACCAGCACCGCGCCCAGGGTGACCATCAGGCTGCCGATGAAGATCGAGGCCGCGCCGAACTCCGGGTCGGGGGACCGCGAGGGATACCAACTGGTGTTTCCGAAGAAATTGCCCAGCCGTGCCCAAAAGTCCGCCAGCCCGAACCCCTCGGCCCAGAAGAAGGGGATGGCGTCTTTGGCGATGTAATAGAAGATGAACAACACTGCGAAGGCAGAGGAGGAGGTGATGAGCAACAGCGTACCGTTGCCGAAGAAGGCGGCGATTTTGCGCCACCGGGTGGCCCGCTCGCTGAGCACCAGACTGCCGCGCATCAGGTTTTGTGAGTCCGGTGTCTTCTCGGCCACAGTGCTATCCATTGCCCCAGTCGCGTTCGTAAGCAGGCCCGCCCCACGTCAAGCAAGCCACAGTGAAGCCAAGGAGGTCGCCCTCGAAACACCGAGGTGTTCCGAGAGCGACAATGGGTTGTTGCTAGTCCTTGTAGTTGGTCACCGGCACGAACCCGATGGCCTTGATGATTTCCTGGCCCTTACGGCTCAGGTGGAGGGTCACCAGGGCGTACACGTGGGTTCCGAGTTTGGGATAGCCGTTGGTGAACAGGTACAGGGCTCGGCTGATCGGGTAGCGGCCCGAGACGACGGTTTCCTGCGAGGGATAGACGCCGTTGATCTCCAGAGCCTTGACGGTGCGGTCGACGAAGCCGAGGCCGGCGTAGCCGATGGCCGCGGGGGTCTTCTGCACGCGGGCGCGGATCGCGCCGTTGCTGCCGACATACTCGACGCCGCCGGCGATCTTCTGCTTGACCATCACCAACTTGGCGAAGGTCTCGTAGGTGCCGCTGTTGGTGTCGCGGCTGATGGCCACGATGCGGGCATTGGGGCCGCCCAGTTCCTTCCAGTTGGTGATCTCGCCGGTGTAGATCTTGCGCACCTGCTCGACCGTCAACCGCTTAATCGGGTTGCTGGGATGCACCAGGATCGGCAGGCCGTCCATCGCCACCGCGTGGGCCACGGGCATCACGCCCTTCTCGGCAGCGGCCTTGAACTCGCCTATCTTCATGAAGCGCGACATCGTGGCGATATCACAGGTGCTGTTGACGATGGCCTTGGCGCCGTTGCCGCTGCCCGACTCGCCCACCGTGATGTTGACACCCTTGTTCTTGTCCATGTAATA